>CAWASY010000096.1:0-50003 GCA_963784505.1 uncultured beta proteobacterium
GGCGGGCACGATTCTGGGTGAGATGGCGATGATAGATGACATGCCACATTCTGCATCCGTTATTGCCAGGAGTGATTGCACGTTTTTTCCGATTGAACGTAATCGCTTCAATTTTCTTATTCAGCAGACACCCAATTTCGCCCTTCATATCATGCGGGTGATATCCGGCCGCTTGCGCAAAACAGATGGTTGTCTGTAACCATGGCCAATCCTGAGGAAAACACGGCAGTGCAGAATCCCCGTACTCCTTCAGCATTGCCTGCCTATCTGTCCAAACAGGCCGATGGCATATTTGTAGATCTTGCCATTTTTCCGGTAAGCGATGGTTTTCAGAAGGATATAGATAAGCTGTTTTCTTCAGGCGTACGATTCGTTGGTCTTGATTATAATTTGCTGATGGGTTTGCTATACAACTATGGCAATGTCATGGATGTGCACGGCATGAATGTCAAAGTCCGGTTGGCAAAGGATATTGTGGTGTTTTCGCCGAAGCGGCGCGAATTGTATAAAGGCGTGAAAATAGATGCGCTATGCCAGCATGCGATATATATTTTTGAACCTGTTTCAATTGAGGTCAATTTCGAAGAACCCATCTATAGTGAACCGGATGCCGAGGGCGTCACACATGTAGTAGGCGTGACAAAAAAGCAGGAATTCAGGCCTGCACGGCTTGATTTGGATGAATTTATTGCTGATATGTGGTGCAAGGGTGTGCGTTACGGCATTAAAGTTGATGCCGTGTCAGCAATGATTGCAAAAGGTGGAACGGGGCGTATGGAGATTGCGACCTATCTGGGTGCCACCAAAGGGAGTGATGCGGAAATTGTAGAGGCGTGCAGTGAATTGCATCGCGATAATTCGCCCAAAATGATGGATGACGGGAAAGTGGATCTGCGAAAATTTCAGAATCGATTTCCACAGATTGCCAGCGGTGTGCGACTGCTGAAGAAAAAGCCGCGTGTGCTTGGCAAGCCTGGTTATGAAATTGGCGGGCAAAGCATTGAGCCTGTGCTCCCGAATGATCATATCAATCTGCAGGCCATGGCAGGAGATGGAACACATGTAGAAATACTGGAGGATGGCGAGTATATCGTTGCCGACAGGGATGGTTTTTTATCGCTTGATGTTGGCTCAAACAATATTGCGGTCACTGAGAAAATTGAGAATAGAGGTGGTATCAGTCTTAAGACGACGGGCGATCTTGCGTTGGTTGGCGACGAGTTTATCGAACATGGTGAGGTACAGGAAGGGCGTGTGGTCGAAGGAAAAAGCATGACTTTTCGTTCGTCTGTGTATGGCGATGTTGTCTCCAGTGGCGGCACTATCCTGTTCGAAGGGAATCTGTCTGGGGGAAGTGCAATATGCCAGGGCGGTGACATTATCGTGAAAAAGCGGGTGTTCAATTCGCAGATCAAGTCCATTGGTGGCGGCATCAAGCTCAATTATGCAGAGAGCTCCCTGATTATGGGCGCGTCGGTACAAATTGAACATGCCGTTAACTGCGAAATCGTTGCAGAAAATGTTGAAATTGCTAAGGCGGAAGGTTGCGGTATTGCCGGCAAGCAGGTTCAGGTTGTTTCTTCCGGGTCATGCCGCACTAATGACTCAGTCATTTCGATACTGCTACCCGACCTGACGGAATTGGACCAAAAAATTGCCCTGATTAGTCAGGCAATGGATGAAGGCAACACTCTCATCAAAGCCAGAGATCATGAATTGGCATTGCTCAAATCTGACGCGGAATTCGCCAGATTTCTAACCCTTGCATCGAGCATACGACAGAAAAAAATCCAGTTGAATGAAACGCAGCAGGAAGGCTGGAAAAAAATGACAGCCAGATTTGCCAAGCACATTACGACGAGCGGTCGGTTGAGCGCTGAAAAGCAGGAGCAGCTAAAGCTGGTGCAGTCTTTGTTGCAGGAAAAGGGGCCGCTGATGTTGGCCAGAGCAGAGAAGCGTTCGGGCATCCGCTGTGAGATTATGCAGGTTGTGGGTGAAACGGTCGTGCAAAGCGTGGTGGCTGACCTCGTTGCGATACAGGCAGGTAATATCAAAGGAATCAGGGCGAATCTGCGCGATCAGGGGAAGAATAACACGCGTATCTTCTCCGGTGAGCACGGCAGTGTGCATTGGATATATGAGGAGGCGCCGGTGGCAGACAATGTGTAACAAACCGCCCGGTAGTTGGGCTTGAAATTGTTGCAGTGCCATATGTGGCTACATTCACGGGAGAATGCGTTGTCATTTCATGATACAGGCCGCATATCTGAGTTTATCCCGACAGACTGGATTCCAACTCCGGAGAGTTGGCGATGCTGGTGATAAAATTACCTGTGGCTGAAACGTCGCTTTTTATGATGTCCTCACGAGTGGTATTGCGAAGTTGTGATGCATAGTAAATTTATTTGGAAGGTTTTCTCTGATTTTTTGCCATGCGTTGCTCGTGGTAGAATGGCAATGCGCTCGCACAGGCTGCAAGGGGATTGCTCGCGACCCTGTTTGAATTGAGTCAAAACCCGTTGTCTAATCCGCGTAGCGCATTGAGAGTACGCATCCTAGATTGTCGGCTTACATGATGGGTGCAATAAGTCATCTTATCCCATGGTATATCTATAATTTCTCTGCGCTTTTTGTGGGAAATAGCTATTTTGGGATAATGCG
Source organism: uncultured beta proteobacterium (assembly GCA_963784505.1). Taxonomy (GTDB): domain Bacteria; phylum Pseudomonadota; class Gammaproteobacteria; order Burkholderiales; family Gallionellaceae; genus Gallionella. The sequence continues at coordinate 2,662 of CAWASY010000096.1, forward strand.
CCACAAAAAACCATTGTATCGAGTCCAGGTATTTCATGAGTCGTCCATTTTTTTTAAAACTGATCATTGAGTCGGGGTTGCATTGACGCCGTTGTCCGCTGCGGCGCTGCGTCGCAAGTCCAGAATTGATGCGCTGACCCAAATCGAGTTCCCTGTCGATTTGCCGGTGGTGGCAAGGCGCGAGGAACTGGCGCGCGCAATTTCCGGGAACCAGGTCGTAATCGTTTGTGGCGAGACAGGGTCTGGAAAAACCACGCAATTGCCAAAAATCTGCCTGACGTTGGGGCGCGGTGTGCTGGGTGCGATCGGTCATACCCAGCCGCGCCGCGTGGCGGCACGTTCGGTGGCTAGCCGCATCGCGGTTGAGCTCAAGTCTGAACTCGGTGGGCTGGTCGGTTATAAGGTGCGCTTTAACGACAAAGTGGCCTCTGATACCGTGATCAAGCTGATGACGGACGGCATCATGCTCGCGGAAATTCACAGTGATCCGATGCTGCGACGTTACGACACTATCATCATCGACGAGGCCCATGAACGCAGCCTGAATATCGATTTTCTGCTGGGTTATCTGAAGCAGTTGCTGCCGCGCAGACCCGACTTGAAACTGATTATCACTTCTGCCACGCTGGATGCTGATCGTTTTGCCCGACATTTTGGTGCCATAGTCGTCGAGGTGTCCGGGCGCAGTTATCCTGTAGAGATGCGCTATCGGCCTTTGCAAATCAGCGAAGAAGGCGAGGCGCAGGATGTGCCGCAGGCGGTGAGTAGCGCCCTGGATGAGCTGGCGGCAGGCGGTCTGCGTGGTGATGTGCTGGTGTTCCTGCCGGGTGAGCGCGAGATACGCGACACGGCAGAGGTGCTGCGACGGCACCATCCCAAGGGTATCGAAATTTTGCCGTTGTATTCGCGTCTGTCGGCAGCCGAGCAGGACAAAGTGTTCAAGACCGGCGGCCAGCGGCGTGTTGTTCTTGCGACAAATGTTGCTGAAACATCGCTAACAGTCCCTAACATTGGTTATGTTGTTGATTGTGGGCTGGCTCGCGTAAATCGCTACAGCATCCGCCAGAAGGTCGAGCAGTTGCATATTGAGAAGATTTCACGCGCGGCTGCCAATCAGCGGGCGGGACGTTGTGGTCGTGTGATGAGCGGCGTTTGTATCCGTTTATACGATGAAGACGACTTTTTGCAGCGCGTTGACTTCACGGACCCGGAAATATTTCGGGTGTCGCTGGCGACCGTTATCCTGCGTATGAGTGCGCTGGAGTTGGGTGATATTGCGCAATTTCCGTTCATCGAACCGCCTACGCCGCGCATGATAGCGGATGGCTATCAGTTGCTTTCCGAACTGAATGCGATAGATGAGGCACGCATACTCACGCCGTTGGGGCATGAACTTGCTAAATTGCCGCTTGACCCTAAAATCGCGCGATTATTGCTGGCAGGTCGGCAATATCACTGCCTGACCGAAATTCTGATTATCGCAAGCGCCTTGTCGGTGCAGGACCCGCGTGAACGTCCAATGGACAAGCAGGAGGCCGCTGATGCCGCACATAAGCGCTTTGCCGATGAGCGTTCGGATTTTCTGGCTTGTATCAAGATTTGGGCTTGGTTTGAGCAGGCGATGGCGCACAAGCAATCCAATCGATTGATGGCAGAAGAATGTCGCAGAAATTTTCTTTCCCCATTGCGCCTGCGCGAATGGCGTGAGCTATATCAGCAGTTGCACGCTCAGGTAAGCGAGATGGGTATGCGCGACAATGAGCTGCCAGCCAGTTATGAGCAAATCCACAAGGCGTTGTTGTGCGGCCTGCTGGGCAATATCGGCATGAAAAGCCTGGACGGTAATGAGTATCTGGGGGCTCGCGGCATCAAATTTTACATTGCGCCCAATTCGGTGCTGGCGAAGAAGGGCTCGAAGTGGGTGATGGCAGGAGAGCTTATCGAGACGCACCGTCTTTATGCGCGCAGTGTAGCGCGCATCGAGCCGGAATGGCTGACGGAAGTGGGCGATCATCTGATCAGACGGCATTATTACGATCCGCATTGGGAAAAAAAGCCTGCACAGGTGGTTGCTTTCGAACGCAGCACATTGCACGGTTTGCTGCTCAATGCCAAAAAACGCGTGCATTACGGACCAATGAACGTGCCCGAATCACGCGAGGTGTTCATCCGTCAGGCGCTGGTGGGGGGCGAGTTCGATACGCGCGCGCCATTTTTTGCGCATAACCAAAAACTGATTGCAGAAATCGAAGCGTTGGAGCACAAGGCCAGGCGCCCCGATGTGCTGGTGGACGATGAGCTAATCTTCGCGTTTTACGACAGCCGCATTGCGCCGCACATCCATAATGGTGCAGCTTTCGAGTCGTGGCGCAAGGAGGCTGAACGCACCAATGCGAAACTGCTTTATTTGCAAAAAGATGACTTAATGCGCCATGAGGCGGCAGGCATCACGACCGATCAGTTTCCGCCACAGATGAAGTTCGATAATGTCAGTTTCGCATTGAGTTACAACTTTTCGCCGGGAAAGAACGATGACGGTATCACGCTCACCGTGCCGCTGGCGCTGATCAATCAGGTGGCGGCTACGCGCTGCGAATGGTTGATCCCAGGTTTGCTGCCTGAAAAAGTGGTACAGCTAGTTAAAACCCTGCCGCAAAAGATCAGGCGAAATTTGGTGCCTGTGCCGGAGTTTGCGGCAGCTTTTGCACGTGACGTGCAGCCATCGAATATGCCATTATTGTTGGTATTATCGCGTTATATACGTGATCTTAAACAAATTGACGTGCTGCTGGACGCGTATCGTCCAGAGCTGTTGTCGGCTCATTTGCTGATGAATTTCAGGGTGATTGATGAACATGGGCGCCAGTTGGGGATGTCGCGAAATTTTGCCCAGTTGCACGGCGAACTGGCCCCGCGTGCGACTCCGGCCATTATTGCGGCAACGTCAAACGGGCAGGAAGATTTGGCTGGGCAATGCTATAAATCATGGGGATTTGGTACTTTTGTTGATACGCGTGAGGTGATGCGATCAGGGCAGAAGATTACGCTGTATAACGCGCTGGTGGACGAAAATGATGCCGTGTCGTTGAGCGCCTTCGATACCCGTGAAGTAGCTAATCTTGCCCATCGTGGCGGTTTGCGCCGTCTGTTCATGCTGGCGCTCAAGGAGCAGGTCAAATATCTGGAAAAAAATCTGCCGGATGCGCAACGCTTGGGCATGCTGTTTATGCCTTTCGGTACACAGCAGGAATTGCAGCAGCAGATACTGCAGATGGCCTTTGATCGGGCTTGCTTGAATGATCCGCTGCCGGTAAATGAGGGTGAATTCCTTGCACGTGCCAAGGAGGCAAAGAACCGCCTGTTGCTGATTGCACAGGAACTGGCAAGGTTGGTTAGCAACATATTGGCAGAAAATCAGGCGTTACAAAAAATGTTGCCGCAAATCAAGACGCATAATCAGGCAAATCAGGATATTCGCGTGCAACTGGAATGGTTGCTGCACAAAAAATTCATCAAGGAGACGCCCTACGAGCGGCTTCAGCATTTGCCGCGTTATCTCAAGGCAATCAGCCATCGCATTGAAAAGCTGCGTAACAATCCGGCGCGTGACGAGCAGTGCATGGCACAATTACAGCCTCTGTTGCAGGCTTGGCAGCGCAAAAGTCAGCAGGGAACTAGTGATCCGCGTATATATGAGTTCGCCTGGCTGTTGCAGGAATTACGCGTGTCCTTGTTCGCGCAGGAATTGAAGACACCTGTGATCGTGTCGATCAAGCGTCTGGAAAAGGCATTAGCTGCGCTCAACGTGTAATTGAACCGGCAGTGACGGGTAGTCGCGCTATAATTCCCTGTCATCAGGCACGATGCCAGACTTTGAGAGGAAATCATGGATAAGCTGTTCCGCGAAGCCGCGCTGCAATATCACCGTTTGTCACCCGCCGGAAAGATATCCGTAAATGCAACCAAGCCCATGATTACCCAGCGTGATTTGGCACTTGCCTATTCGCCAGGCGTGGCCGCTGCCTGTGAGTTGATTGTAGAAAACCCTGCCGAGGTACGAAATATGACTGCGAGGGGTAATCTGGTTGCGGTGATTACCAATGGCACGGCGGTGCTGGGGCTGGGTGCAATCGGGCCGCTGGCGGCCAAGCCGGTGATGGAGGGCAAGGGCATATTGTTCAAGAAATTCGCCGGCATTGATGTGTTCGATCTGGAAATCGACGAGCGAGATCCCGACAAGCTGGTGGATATCATCGCAGCGCTCGAACCCACCTTTGGCGGCATCAATCTGGAAGATATCAAGGCACCCGAGTGTTTTTATATCGAGGCCAAGTTGCGCGAAAGAATGAAAATCCCGGTCTTTCACGACGATCAGCATGGTACGTCCATCATCGTCGGCGCTGCGTTGTTAAACGGTCTGAAAGTGGTTGGCAAGGATATCAGCAAGATCAGGCTGGTGGTGTCAGGTGCAGGTGCAGCGGCACTTGCCTGTCTGGACATGCTGGTTAGTCTGGGTGTGCATAGGGGTAACATCGTCGTGACCGATAGCGCAGGTGTGGTGTTCACGGGCCGCCAGGAACGGATGGATGACAGCAAGGCGCGTTACGCCATTGATACGAGTGCACGGACGCTGGCTGAAGCGATTGTGGGTGCGGATGTCTTTTTGGGATTGTCGGCGGGGGGTATCCTGAAGCCGGAAATGGTGCTGCTGATGGCAGATCGCCCATTGATTTTTGCACTGGCCAATCCCGATCCTGAAATTCTGCCTGAACAGGCACTGGCCGTTCGTCCTGATGCGATTATGGCGACCGGGCGATCGGATTATCCGAATCAGGTTAATAACGCATTGTGCTTTCCCTATATCTTTCGCGGTGCGCTGGATGTCGGCGCGAGCACCATTAACGAGGCGATGAAACAGGCTGCGGTATATGCGATTGCCGAGCTGGCCGAGGCAGAGCAATCCGATGAGGTGGCAAAAGCCTATGGTGATGAAGAAACGTCATTCGGTGCCAACTACCTGATTCCAAAACCGTTCGACCCGCGTTTGATTACCCGTATCGCACCGGCGGTGGCGCAGGCGGCAATGGATACGGGTGTTGCGCTGCGACCGATTGCTGATATGGATGCATATCGGGTACAGCTGGATGGATTTTTGTATCACTCCAGCATGTTGATGAAGCCGGTATTCGAGGCTGCCAAGGCCGCGCCCAAGCGTCTGGTATATGCGGAGGGCGAAGATATACGGGTGTTGCATGCCGTGCAGACCGTGGTGGATGAAGGTATCGCCTACCCTATACTGGTAGGTCGTCCTTCGGTGATTGAACAGCGCATTGCGAAACTGGGCTTGCGCATCAAGCCAGGTGTGGATTTCGAATTGGTTAATACCGAGGATGATCCGCGTTTTCGCGAGTTTTATAGCGAATATCACCACCTGATGCAGCGTCATGGGGTGACGCTTGAGGCGGCCAAGCGTGAAATGCGTCGTGGCAATACCCTGATTGCAGCGATGCTGGTCCGGATGAATTCGGCTGATGCAATGCTGTGCGGTACGATTTCGCAGCCCAAGCATCATCTGGTTTATATCGATCAGGTGATAGGGCACTGCCCGGGTGCGAGTATTTATGCGGCGATGAATATTCTGATGCTGCCAAAACACACGCTGTTCATTTGCGATACCCATGTGAATCTCGATCCGAGTGCCGAGCAGATTGCAGAAATGACGCTGCTCGCTGCCGAAGAGGTGCGCCGATTTGGCCTGGTTCCCAAAGTCGCTTTGCTGTCGCATTCCAGTTTCGGCAGTCACGATAACCCTTCTGCCCGTAAAATGAGCCGTGCGCGCGAGTTGCTTGAAGTGCTGGCACCGGAGCTGGAAGTGGAAGGCGAGCTGCATGGTGATGCTGCGCTGTCCGAGAGTTTGCGTGCGGAAATCTTTCCGGGTTCAAGGCTAAAGGGTTCTGCAAATCTGCTCATTATGCCGAATCTGGACGCGGCCAATATCGCCTATAATCTGCTCAAGATGACGGGCAGCGATGGGGTGACCATCGGTTCGATTTTATTGGGTGCAAACAAGTCGGCGCATATTCTGACTTCGACTGCGACCCCTCGCCGAATTGTAAATATGAGTGCGTTGGCGGTTGCGGCTATCAAGGCACATTAAAGTAAATTCTGCCGTTTGGGTACGCCACCCGCAGGCAGTCGTTTGAGAAAATTGGGAGAAATAATGAATAAGCAAGAAGTCGAATTGTTGGGTGAAGAAGTTGAAATGCTGATGCAGGAGCGCGCCATGCTGTTGAAGGTTGCGGGTGAGGCAGCGGTGCTGATCTCGCATGCCACCGTACATGACTTGTCGGATGAGGTGATGAATGCTGCAGAGAATCTGTCCAAAGCACTCAATGCCCTTCGCGAAGAAACCCTGAAGGATGCACTGGAAGCCGTTCAGGTATAAGTGAGTGGATGGGGCGGGAGCTTGGGAGAGGTCTACTCCTGGTCAAGCCAGTTGAGCAGGTAATCCCATTGTTCCATTTCGCGAAAGGCCAGATAGGGCGCAAGATCGAACAGGGACTTGCCTTCGAAGGCTGCATTTACATAGACTTGTGTTTCACGCAAATAGGCCAGAATGGGCAACCCGGATTCCGCAAGGAAGTCTTCCAGTGCTGTAGCAGCAAGCGTGCGTGCATTCATGCGCATACCGACCACGCCTATCTGGCATTTGCCATTGCGGACAGCCTTTTCCTCGACCAGTATTTTTAGAAAATCGCGACTCGCATTCAGGTCGAACAGCGAGGGCGAGATTGGCACAATGATTTTTTTTGCCAGTTTTAGCGCATAGGCCAGATTTTTGCCATGCAAACCGGCAGGCGAATCGATGACCAGGCTATCGTTGAGTACCTCTTCACCTTTGGTCGAGTTCAGTATCACGATCTCGGGTAAATCAGCCGGGCGGGTAGTAACCCAAAGTGAAGCGGATTTTTGTCTGTCCAGATCAAGGAGGGCGACTCGCTGTCCCTGATTGGCCAGATAAGCTGCGATATTCACCGACAGGGTGGTTTTGCCGCTGCCGCCCTTGGGATTTGCAATCAATATGGTTTTCATGTTGCTCCTGTATGTAAGTACGTCACGCACGCTTTAACTCACGAACGTATTGCACCGGTTCAGATCGCCGCTGTGTAGTCAAAGGTGAGCCATGGGGCCCTTCGCTCTTCGACGTTGTCGCTTTCACGTTGATTGTCGGTACGCATGATCGCTACTTTCTGAAGATTGAGCCCAAGACTCCTCGGATGATTTCGCGGCCTACGGCTGAACCGATGGAGCGTGCCGCGCTCTTGAACATGGCCTCACCTACGCCCTGGCGGTTGCTGCTGCGCGTAGCCGTGCCGGACGAATTACTGCCAAAGATATTGCCCAGCATGCCGCCTAATCCCACGGAATTCGAGGTATGGGCCGGGCCGCTGGATGGCTGCTGTACCGGCTCAGACTGTTTGTCAGCGGTGCGCCCCTTGATCAGTTCATAGGCCGATTCACGATCAATGAGCTGCTCGTAATGACCTGCCAGCAGCGAGCCCTGAATAACCGCGTTACGTTCGACTTGCGAAATCGGGCCGATTTGTGCGCGGGGTGGCACGATCAGGGCGCGTTCGGTGATGCCGGGTGTGCCTTTTTCATCAAGCATGGAGATTAGTGCTTCGCCCACACCCAGCTCCGTAATGGCCGCCATTTCATCCAGTGACGGATTGTCGCGCATGGTTTCGGCGGCAGCCTTGACCGCCTTCTGATCGCGCACACTGAAGGCACGCAGTGCGTGCTGTACGCGATTGCCGAGCTGGCTCAATATCTTGTCGGGCACATCGGCCGGATTCTGTGTCACGAAATAGACGCCGACGCCTTTGGAGCGAATCAGCCTGACGACCTGTTCGATCTTGTCGAGCAGTGCGGCAGGCGCATCGTTGAATAGCAGGTGCGCCTCATCGAAGAAAAACACCAGCTTGGGCTTGGCAAGGTCGCCTGCTTCAGGCAGGTTTTCGAATAGTTCGGCGAGCAGCCACAGCAGCATCGTGGAATAGACCTTGGGCGAAGTCATCAACTGGTCGGCGGCAAGAATATTGATCATGCCGTAACCGTTGCTATCGGTCTGCATCAGATCCTCGATGTTGAGCATGGGTTCGCCGAACAGGCTGTCGCCGCCCTGCATCTCGATTTGCAGCAGACCGCGCTGAATGGCGCCTATGCTGGCAGTGGAGATGTTGCCATATTCGGTGGTGTAATCGGATGTATTTTCGCCCACGCTTTGTACCATCGCGCGCAGATCCTTCAGATCGAGCAGCAGCAGTCCGGCATCATCCGCGATCTTGAACACCAGCGCCAGTACGCCCTGCTGAACTTCATTCAGGTTCAGCATGCGCCCTATCAGTAGCGGGCCCATATCGGAAATGGTGGCGCGTAGCGGATGGCCCATTTTGCCGAATACATCCCAGAAAGTGACCGGACAGGCTTCGGGCGCAAAATCTTCCAACTGGAGTTGAGCGACGCGTGCAACAACCTTGACGTTGCCGCCGCCCGCTTTACTCAAGCCAGACAAGTCGCCCTTGATGTCTGATAGAAATACCGGCACACCAATGCGGCTGAACGATTCAGCTAGCGTTTGCAACGTGACGGTTTTGCCGGTACCCGTCGCACCTGTGATCAAGCCGTGGCGATTTGCCATTTCAGGCAGCAGAAAAATTTCCTGTTCGGCATTCTTCGCGATAAGAATCGGTGCGGTCATGATGAATTGCGATTGCTCGTATTGGGTTAGCGGGGAGGAAATGATAACATCGCCAGATAATTATTTTGGGGAACAATATGGCCGGTCATAGCAAATGGGCAAATATCCAGCATCGTAAGGGCAAGCAGGATGCCAGACGGGGTAAGATTTTTACCCGTCTGATCAAGGAAATTACCGTGGCGGCACGCATGGGCGGCAGTGATTCGACCGGCAATCCGCGTCTGCGCCTGGCAATGGACAAGGCATATGCCAACAATATGCCCAAGGATAATGTGGAGCGCGCCATCAAGCGGGGTAGCGGCGAGCTCGATGGCGTGCAGTATCTGGAGATACGCTACGAAGGCTATGGTATCAATGGTGCGGCGGTGATGGTTGACTGCATGACGGATAACAAGACGCGCACGGTCGCGGATGTGCGCCATGCCTTCACGAAATTTGGTGGCAACCTCGGTACTGATGGGTCGGTGGCATTCATGTTCAGCCATTGCGGCCAGATGATTTTCGCTCCCGGTACGGATGAGAACGGCCTGATGGAGGTTGCCCTTGATGCGGGGGCGGAAGATATCACCACCAATGACGACGGCAGCATTGAGGTCATTACTTCCCCCAACGATTTCGTCAATATTAAACAGACACTGATTGATGCGGGTTACTCGCCCGAGTTTGGCGAAGTAATCATGAAACCGGCCAATGAAGTTGTTTTTGCAGGCGACGATGCGGTGAAAATGCAGAAGCTGCTCGATGCGCTGGAAGATCTGGATGATGTGCAGGAGGTATATACCACGGCAGTTATTGATGAGTAAAAACTTGGGAAGGGATAAGGGTAAAAATTTGGGCGCAGCGATGACCCACACTTCCCAATTTCCCCTGCACCCTTCTCCAATAAGGATTCTAGGCATTGACCCAGGTTTACGTTCAACAGGATTTGGGGTGTTGGATCAGCAAGGGCAGTATCTGCACTATGTTGCCAGTGGCTGCATCAAAACGCCTGCCGAGGGAAGTTTGCCCGAGCGTCTGAAGGTGATTTTGATGTCATTGGGGATGGTGATTGCGCAACATAAGCCCGATCAGGTTGCGGTAGAGAAAGTTTTCGTCAATGTGAACCCCCAGTCCACGCTGTTGCTGGGCCAGGCGAGGGGGGCTGCGATTTGTGCGGCAGTGCTGGCGGATTTGCCGGTAGGTGAATACACCGCATTGCAGGTTAAACAGGCGGTGGTCGGTAACGGCCATGCTGACAAGGAGCAGGTGCAACTGATGGTGCAACGTCTGTTGAAGTTATCCGGCACACCCAGCGCTGATGCGGCTGATGCGCTGGCTTGTGCGATTTGTCATGCACATGGCGGTCAGGGCTTGGGGAAACTTGCGACGAGTGGTTTTCGGGTACGCGGAGGGCGACTGGTATGACGCCTGTCGAGCCGACCCTCGGCGCTTTTCAAAATCCATTTGTACGCTATTTTGCGGCGACTCGACCTGCCTTTCTGTCGGCCAGTCTGATGGCGTGCCTGATCGGACTGGCAATCGCCTATCATGACGGCATTGTGTTCAACACGCTGCCCGCTATGGTGACGCTACTGTTCGCCATGCTGGCCCATGCCGGTGCCAATGTGCTGAATGATTATTACGACGCACTGAACGGTACGGATGATTGTAACGTTGAGCGCATCTTTCCTTTTACTGGCGGCAGCCGTTTTATCCAGAACGGTGTCTTGACCCGTAACGAGACGCGCAACCTTGGTGTGCTATTGATGGCGAGTGTCATGCTGGCCGGATTGTGGTTGATGAGCCGCAATCCCCAGTTGTTCTATATTGGCCTGGCCGGTTTATTGATTGGCTGGGCGTATTCCGCGCCGCCATTGCGTCTGAATAGCCGGGGGCTGGGCGAATTCTGTATTGTGGCGGGATTTTTGGCGATAACGGTAGGGAGTGATTTTGTGCAGCGCGGGAGTTTTGCATCCGCGCCTTTTGCTGCCGGTCTATGCTATGCACTGCTGGTGGCTAATTTGCTGTACATCAATCAGTTTCCGGATCGCACGGCGGATATCGTCGCGGGGAAGTTGCACTGGGTGGCAAGGCTGGAGATTCGACAGGCAAGGTGGGGCTATGTGCTAATTGCAGCGCTGGCCTATAGCTGGTTGATTTTGTGTGTTGTGATGAACTGGTTGCCAATGCTGGCATTGATCGCCCTGCTGGCTTTGCCGTTGAGCATGAAAGCGGCGAGGCTAGTGTTGCGTGATGCGGTGCAGCCGCAGAAACTTGGCGATGCCATTAAACTGACCATAGCTGCTATGCTGGTGCACGGGGCGTTGCTCAGCGTCGCGCTGCTCATGACTAAATAAAGGTGTTGAAATGATAGCTCGATTAACCGGGATTTTGCTGGAAAAAAATCCGCCGCAAATATTGGTGGATGTGCAGGGTGTGGGGTATGAACTGGATGTGCCGATGAGCACGTTCTACAACCTGCCCGCGCTGCACGAAAAGGTCATGTTGCACACACAATTGATCGTGCGTGAGGATGCACATTTATTGTATGGTTTTGCCAGTCACGCAGAACGCTCAGCCTTTCGTTTACTGCTTAAAATCACCGGTGTCGGCCCCAGAATGGCTTTGTCGGTGTTGTCCGGTATGAGCCTGGACGATCTGGCGGGTGCAGTCGCCAACAAGGACGCAGCTCGTTTGACCAAAATTCCGGGAGTCGGCAAAAAAACTGCGGAGCGATTGCTGCTGGAACTGGCAGGAAAATTCACGATGACTGGTGCGAGTGCTGCGCCTGGTGTTGTTGCAGCGTCATCTGCCGGCAGCGACATCGTGAATGCATTGCAGGCACTGGGCTACAACGACAAGGAAGCCGACTGGGCCGCAAAACAATTGCCCAGGGAGGTGGGCGTCTCAGACGGTATTCGTCAGGCTCTCAAGTTATTATCCAAAGCATGATTCGCGAGTAAATTTCCCCACTTGTTTTTATCCGGCAGTTGACGCAATGCTAACCATTGGTTATCATAATCGCCATGTTTTTCGTCTATTACAGTAAGCAGGCAACCAAGGCCTTGCGCAAAATACCGGTCGGGATTGCGATTCGGCTTCAGGAAGGGATATCCTGCATTGCCAATAATCCTGCCGAATACAGGGGGGACTGGAGACGCCTTGAGGGATCGGAGTTTTGGCGTTTGCGTGTGGGGGGCTGGCGTGCCATATGCGATTTGCAAAATGGCGAAATGATCATATTGGTGTTGAAAATCGCACCGCGTGGAGATGTCTACAAATGAAACTGCAAACCATAGAACAGAACGGACAGGCGGCCTTTGTCGTTGTTCCCATTGCCGAATGGGATGCGTTGATGGCGCGACTGGAAGAGCGCGATGACATCGCTGATGCGGCTCGTCAGTTGAAGGCGATACGTTCCGGTGAGGAAATGCTGCCGGCACAAATGGTTGCGCGTTTGACCTCCGGTGATAATCCGCTGAAGGCATGGCGCGAATATCGCGGTTTTACCTTGCGCGCGCTGGCAGCGCAGATAGGCGTCAGTTCTGCTGCTGTCTCCAAAATTGAAACCGGCAAGAGTCGTCCTAGTGTCGCAACACTGGGTAAATTGGCTGAAGCGCTGGGTTGTGATATGGAAGATCTCGCGTGAACGGGTTGATGAAACATTGGTCGCGCTGGTTTGTCGCGCCCTTATTGCTTGCAGCTTTATTAGCGTGGGGTGTTTCGCCTGCCTATCCCGATAACGCTTTATCTGCGCAGACTAATCCTGTTGCAACCAAGCTAGTAGTTGCCCCGGTCATGGCGGTTAACGATGCTGGTGTCCAGGAAATTAAGGACAGGCTCAAGGAGCTGGAGAGCAAGGAGCGGCAGGATTACGCATTGGTGTTGGAAGGTCAACGCAAAACGATGGATTGGTGGTTTAGCTTTTTAGCTGTGCTTACGGCGATAATGGCGATTTTTGGCGCATTAATTCCTTTCCTTATGGCGCGTAAAGATAGGGAAATTATCGGACATGATAAAAATGTCATTGAACAAGATAAGGCGCAAATTAAGGAAATGCTGGATGAAGTAAAAGGCATGAAAGTTGATGCTGAAAACGATCTAAACAAGATACATCAGCATGCTGCTGAAGCCGAAAATACTTTGCGGGACTTTCAGAGTGGTGCTTCTTCAGTTAATAATGAAAAAATTCGCGCGGCGGTGGAGACTGTTGAGCAAGACAAGTCTTCGGATTATCTTCTGAAGTTACGCGCGGAGGCGATTGCAGCAAGTCAGGAGAAAAAATCTGAGAAGGCTTATAAGTTATGGGTTGCTCTTGCCGAGCTTGCTTCGGTCGATGCTAGTGCCCGATTCAATGCAGGTTATTGGGCGCATGAGTTGGGTGGGCAGGCGCAGGGCGAGGAGAAATTGCGCTGGCTGAAATTGGCAGGAAAGCACTATGAACAGGCGCTGAACATCAAGCCCGACCTGCATGAAGCCGCAAACAACTGGGGATTGGCGCTGGAGGCTGAGGCGCGCGCGCTGCCTGCCCTCGACCTGTCGACTGCTCGCGCCTTGTGGCAGCAGGCGGGCGAAAAATATCAACTGGCGCTGAGCATCAAGCCCGACGATCATGAAGCCGCAAACAACTGCGGATTGGCACTGGCGGCTGAGGCGGGCGCGCTGTCTGCCCTCGACCTGACGGCCGCGCGCACCTTGTGGCAGCAGGCGAGAGAAAAATATCAACTGGCGCTGAGCATCAAGCCCGACCTGCATGAAGCCGCAAACAACTGGGGAAATGCGCTGGCGGTTGAGGCGCGCGCGCTGTCTGCCATTGATCTGACGACCGCGCGCGCCTTGTGGCAGCAGGCGGGCGAAAAATATCTAATGGCGCTGAGCATCAAGCCCGACCTGCATGAAGCCGCAAACAACTGGGGAAGTGCGCTGCTTTCCGAAGCGAGGGCTATTGCTGTGATCGATGCCGAAGGAACGAAGCGCTTGCGGGATCAGGCCGAACAGCTTTTGCTGGCTCATGCAGAAGTTGCGCCGGGAATGGTGGCTTACAATTTGGCTTGCATGTATGGCTTGTGCGGAGATGTGCAGAACTGTCTGAAATGGTTACGGGTTGCACAGGAGCATAAAACGCTGGTGAGTTGCGAACATCTGAATGGCGACAACGATCTTGATCTGGTGCGAAATTCACCTGAGTTTATAGAATGGTTTAAGCAGGTGTGCCCATGATCCATAGTGACAACTTAACCGCCGAGCCGCGTCTGACCACGCCTGCTGTCGTATCCCGTCAGGAGGAGGCGCTGGAACGTGCGCTGCGTCCCAAGCAGCTGGATGAATATGTTGGTCAGGAAAAAATCCGTGAACAGCTGGAAATTTTTATACAGGCGGCAAAACAGCGCCGTGAACCGCTCGACCATGTGCTGTTGTTTGGCCCGCCGGGTCTGGGTAAGACCACACTGGCACAGATCATCGCCCGCGAGATGGGGGTGAATCTGCGCCATACTTCCGGCCCGGTGCTGGAACGTGCAGGCGATCTGGCCGCTTTGCTGACCAATCTTGAACCCAACGATGTGCTGTTTATCGACGAGATTCATCGTCTGTCGCCGGTGGTTGAGGAAATTCTCTATCCCGCGCTGGAGGATTACCAGATCGACATCATGATAGGCGAAGGGCCTGCCGCCCGCTCGGTGAAACTGGATCTGCCGCCTTTCACATTGGTGGGCGCGACCACGCGCGCGGGCATGTTGACCAATCCACTGCGCGACCGCTTCGGTATCGTTTCGCGTCTTGAATTTTATACGGCGGAGGAATTGCAGCGCATCGTGATGCGCTCATCCGGTTTGCTGGAAATGAATCTGTCCGACGATGGTGCGCTGGAGATTGCGCGCCGGTCGCGCGGCACGCCGCGTATCGCCAATCGCCTGTTGCGGCGGGTGCGTGATTATGCCGATGTGAAGGCGGGCGGCGATGCGACGCGCACGGTGGCTGATGCGGCGCTGACCATGCTGGATGTGGATTCGCAAGGGCTGGATGTAATGGACCGGAAACTATTGCAAACTATCATCGAAAAATTCATGGGCGGGCCGGTCGGTGTGGATAATCTGGCTGCCGCGATAGGCGAGGAGCGCGACACCATCGAGGATGTGCTCGAACCCTATCTGATCCAGCAGGGCTATTTGCAGCGCACCCCGCGCGGTCGCATGGCCACAGCAAATGCCTACTTGCATTTTGGCCTGGTGCAACCCCTCAGCGTGCATAACAAGGAATTGCTGGATGAGTGAACATCAACTTTTCAACTGGCCTGTCAGGGTGTATTTTCAGGACACGGATGCGGGCGGTGTGGTTTATCATGCCAGCTATGTGAATTTTATGGAGCGCGCACGAACCGAATGGTTGCGCTCCTACGGTTACAGCAATGCCGGATTAATGACCGAATTCGGTGTGATGTTCGTGGTGCGCACCATGAAGCTTGATTATCTCAAGCCCGCCTTGCTTGATGATATGTTGAGCGTGACGGCATCGGTCAAGGAGATTGGACGCAGTCGGCTCACCTTGTTGCAGACCGTGCGACGGGAGGATGAATTGTTGACAGAGGGCGAAGTGCACCTGGTTTGCGTATCAAGGGATACTTTCAAGCCGGTTCGAGTGCCGGATGTGATGAGGAGTCGGTGGCGGGCGTGAGCAAGCCTCGGTGAAACTACCCGATACCTCGCAGGGAATCGATTAAACTGTGTTCAAGCTGTCTTGTGTGTCGTCCTGGCGCAGGTAATTTTCGTTTCTTGTAAACGGTAAGCGCACATCGTGCGTTCAGCCCGTGCTGTGTGCATAGTAATGGAATTAATTAACGGAAGGTTGGGAATGGAAGTCACACAGGATTTGTCGTTTATACATCTCATCAGCAATGCCAGTGTGCTGGTGCAATTGGTGATGGGTTTACTGCTTTGCGTTTCAATGATGTCGTGGGCTTACATCTTTCTCAAGATGTTTACCATACGCCGTGAGACACGACTGACCAATGCGTTTGAGGAAGCCTTCTGGCGCAATCCAAACCTGAATGAGGTTTATAAATCAGTCAGTAATTCCGCAAGAGCCGATCAGGGTGCGCTGGAACGTATCTTTGCTGCTGGTTTTGTCGAATTTGTGAAACTGAAAAAACAGCACGGCGTGGATGCCGCCGCAGTGATGGAGGGGACACGCCGTGCGATGCGGGCCACCTATCAACGCGAGATGGACAGGCTGGAATCACATCTGGCGTTTTTGGCGTCGGTCGGTTCAGTGAGTCCTTATGTGGGTCTGTTCGGCACGGTCTGGGGGATCATGAATGCGTTCAGGGGGCTTGCCAATGTCGGGCAGGCAACGCTTGCGCATGTTGCACCCGGTATTGCCGAAGCGCTGGTGGCGACTGCAATGGGCTTGTTTGCTGCAATCCCGGCGGTGGTGGCTTATAACCGTTATGCGCATGATATTGATCGCATGGCGACCAGGTTCGAGAGTTTTACCGAAGAATTTTCCAATGTGTTGCAACGCCAGCCATGAGCATGAAATCTAGCATGCGCACTCGGAATCGTCTGATGAACGACATCAATGTCGTGCCCTACATCGACGTGATGCTGGTGTTGCTGGTGATTTTTATGGTGACGGCACCGATGATGAATCCGGGGCAGGTGGATTTGCCGCGCGTCAGCCAGTCGTCATCGATTTCACCTGCGCCGCTGGAAGTCATCATCAAGAAGGATAATTCGCTGGCCCTGCGCGATCATGCCAAGGGCGATGAGGAAACGCGCGTGTCGCGTGATGAACTGGTTTCGATACTTAAATCCAGGCAGGCCATGCAGACCGAGCAGGCCGTAGTGATTTCAGCCGACAAGAGCGTGCGATATGAAGAAGTCATCAATGTGATGGATGTGTTGCAACAGCAGAATATTAAAAAAGTGGGTTTGTTGACTCAGCCCCGGACAAAATGAACGCAGCGGTTTACCAGGAGCCTTACCGGCTGCCGGCAGGCATCCTTGCACTGACGGTGCATCTGGTTTTTTTCGTGTTGCTATATTTTGGATTTTCCTGGCAGACGCAGCCAGCAGTGGCGATGGCCAGAAGTGTGGAGTTGTGGCAAAGTTTGCCTGATGCAGCGCCTGTCCGGCCTAAAGTGCCTGTAGTCGAGAAAGTGTTGCCGCCACCGCTGCCTGTGGAAGTGGTGAAGCCTGAAATCGTGATTCCGGACAAGAAGCCCGAGAAAAGGATTGAAGTGGTCAAGCCAGTGGAAAAGCCCAAGCCCGAGGTGAAGCATGAGGTGAAGAAGGTGGTCCAGCCTGCGCCCGCCGCGCCGAAAATGCCGGTAGTGTCTGCAGCGCAGCAGCAGGCGGCGCGCGACAAGGCGGAGCAGGAGGCTGCAACCGGTCGCGTGGTGGATGATGCCATCGGCAAGATACAGAGCAAAATCAGGCGCAATGTTGTCATGCCGCCGAATGTGGCGAATGATGCCAGGGCTGAATTTATGGTGACGTTGTTGCCAGGTGGCAGTGTATTGAATGCGCACCTGACCCGATCCAGCGGTAATACGGCTTATGATAATGCGGTGGAACGCGCAATACTGAAATCCGATCCGTTACCTTTGCCGAGCGACACAGGCTTGTTCAGTCGTTTTCGTGAATTAAAATTGAGTTTTAAACCAGTTGAATAAGAAAGAGACTGAATGTTGAAGATTGTACGAAGTTTGCTGGGTTTGTTCATGCTGGCGCATGCGTCGTTGTCCTGCGCTGCACTGAGCATTGAAATCATCGGTGCGGGTGAGCACCAGATTCCCGTGTCGCTGGTGCCCATGGGGGGCGATGAAAAGCTCGGTGCTGCAATCAATGAGGTGGTCAGTGCCGACCTGTTGCGTAGCGGCCTGTTTCGACTGGTTGATACAACAGGAAAGTCCCCGCATGAAGTCAATGAGGTGAATTACACCGACTGGCAATTGCGCGGTGCCGAAGCGCTGTCGATCGGTACGGTCGGCATGCAGGCCAATGGACGTATCGAAGCGCGCTTTCGACTGCTGGATGTCGTCAAGCATGCCCAGCTGGTGGGCGAGGCGGTCTCGGCTGGAGATGGGCAGCTTCGAGCCGTTGCGCACCGCATCGCCGACCTGATTTATGAAAAGCTTACCGGCGACAAGGGTGTGTTCAGCACACGCATCGTGTATGTGAACCGTCAGGGGAAAACATTTAGCCTGATCGTGGCCGATAGCGATGGCTATAACGAGCATGTCGTGCTGAAGCAAAATGAGCCCATCATGTCGCCAAACTGGTCACCCGATGGCAGTCATCTGGCCTATGTCAGCTTCGAAACGGGACACGCTGCGGTGTTTGTGCAGTCGCTTTACACAAATTTGCGCAAAGTAGTGGCTAATTTTCCGGGCAGCAACAGCGCGCCGGCCTGGTCGCCTGATGGCAGGCAGTTGGCGGTGGTGCTAACGCGCGATGGCGGATCGCAAATTTATATGATGCAACCGGATGGGGGCGATCTGCATCGCATTACCTTCAGCGGCGCAATCGATACCGAGCCCAGCTTTTCACCTGATGGGCAGACATTGTTGTTTACCTCTGATCGTGGCGGCAGTGCACAAATCTACCGTATGCCGGCTACGGGCGGTGCGGCAGAGCGGTTGACCTTCGGTGATGGGAACTGTTTTTCGCCGCGCTATAGCCCGGATGGTAAGTCCTTTGTATTTACCCATCTGACGGGCGGGCGTTTTTATATCTCCTTGCAGGACCTGCAGAATGGGCAGGTGGAGAAGCTAACCGAAGGTGGCTGGGAGAAAAAGCCCAGCTTTGCACCTAACGGCAAGCTTATCCTGTTTGCCAGTGAAGCACGTGGTCGTGGTATATTGGCAACCGTGTCCAGCGATGGGCGTGTCCAGCAGCATATGTTCACGCAAAGCGGTGATGCTCGCGAGCCGGTATGGGGACCAAAACTTTAACTTTTTTATAAACCAAAGGAAATAAGCCATGAAAAAACTCGTCATTAGTATCGTTTTGCTTAATTTGCTTGCAGCTTGTGCCAGCCAGAAGCCTAAGGAAGATGTGGTTGCGCCAGTTGCACCCCCTGTTGCTACTGCGACCGATGCGGCAGCTGCTGCGCCTGTTGAAACAGCGGTTGATCAGCTCAACGACCCAAAGAGCATTCTTGCCGGTCGTAGCGTTTACTATCCGTTTGACATCGCTGTTGTTCAAGATGCCGACAAGCCACTGGTACAGGCGCATGCCAAGTATCTGGGCGATAATCCAACACGCATCGTGCGTCTGGAAGGCAATTGCGACGAACGCGGCAGCAATGAATACAACCTGGGTCTGGGTCAGCGTCGTGCCGATGGCGTGAAGAAGATGCTGGAACTGGGCGGCGCCAAGGCAGGTCAGTTGACCAGTGTTAGCTATGGCGAAGAAAAGGCTAAGGCAGAAGGCCATAATGAGCAGGCATGGGCTCAGAATCGTCGTACTGATTTGAACTATGGCATGAAGTAATAGTATGTTGAAGCCACGCGACTTGATTTTGTTGGGTTTATGTTTTGCGGCGCCCGCGCAGGCGGGGTTGTTTTCGGACGACGAAGCGCGCAAGAGTATCCAGCAGGTTGAGACGCGTGTGCTCTCGCTTGAAGCGCAGAACAAGCAGCAGACCCAATCCCTTATGGATATGCAGGGTCAGATGGAAATGTTGAATGGGCAGATCCGCACCTTACGTGGACAGAATGAAGAACTCGCTCACGGTTTGCAGGATGCCGAAAAACGCGAAAAGGATTTTTATGTGGATTTGGATACGCGTGTGCGTCATTTCGAATCTGCCGAAGTGGCGACGCCCAAACCCAGCCAACCCGTGCCGGATGCGGCGGTAACGGCTAGCGATGATCCGGCTGCGGAAAACCGCGCCATAGAGGCTGCGTATGATCTCGCCAAAACGGGCAAAAATGCTGAAGCCGCCAAGGCAATGCAGGACTTTATCCTGAAATATCCGGGTTCCGTTCATGTGCCCAATGCCACTTTCTGGCTTGGTAATGCACAGTATGCGTTGAAGGATTACAAATCCGCCCTGGTGTCCTATCGTGCGCTGCTCAAGTCCGAGCCGGGTACCGTCAGGGCGCCGGATGTGTTGTTTAATATCGCCGGCTGTCAGCAGGCGCTCAAGGCGGTCACGCAGGCGCGCGCCACGCTTAAACAATTGATTGCCAAATATCCTGACAGTACAGCCGCCGATAAGGCGAAAAAACTTTTAGCTGCTACCAATTAGTTGCCCATGCCTGAACAAAATATGGATGCGGCTTTGCGCATCACCGAAATATTCTTTTCCCTGCAGGGCGAGACCAGTCGTGTCGGTCTGCCTACTGTGTTTGTCCGTCTGACCGGTTGTCCGTTACGCTGTGGTTATTGCGACACGGCTTACGCCTTTACCGGTGGGGAAAGCATGACGCTTGCCGAAATATTGCTGCAGGTTGGGCAGTATGGTGCGCATTATGTTACCGTCACCGGTGGCGAGCCACTTGCGCAAAAAAATTGTCTGCCATTGTTGACTCTGCTTTGCAACGCGGGCTATCAGGTGTCGCTGGAGACCAGCGGCGCGCTCGATATTGGCACGGTTGATGCGCGGGTGATGCGGGTGGTGGACATCAAAACACCCGCTTCCGGTGAGGTGGGCAGGAATCGCTGGGATAATCTCGCGCATCTCACCATGAATGACGAAATCAAATTTGTGCTGTGTGACGAGAACGATTACGACTGGGCCAAACAGATACTGATAAAGCATCGACTCACCGCGCTGTGCCCGGTGCTGTTTTCGCCTGCGATGGGGGAAATCAGCGGCACACAACTGGCGAACTGGATACTGCGGGATCGACTGCCGGTGCGTTTTCAGTTGCAATTGCACAAGATTTTATGGGAAAACAAGGCAGGTCACTGATGAAAAATGCGGTCGTACTTTTATCGGGCGGGCTGGATTCGGCAACGGTGCTGGCGATGGCGCGTGCACAAGGTTATGCCTGTTATGCACTAAGTGTGGACTATGGTCAGCGCCATCACTCAGAACTGCTAGCTGCACAGCGGGTTGCGGACGCGCTGGGGGCGATTGAACATCGTGTGGTCAATATTGATCTGACCGGATTTGGCGGCTCAGCCCTGACGGATAATAAAATTGCCGTGCCCGAGCACGAATCGGCGGGTATTCCGCTGACCTATGTTCCCGCTCGCAACACCATTATGCTGTCGTTGGCATTAGCCTGGGCCGAGGTGTTGCACGCGCAGGATATCTTCATCGGGGTGAATGCGGTGGATTATTCTGGCTATCCGGATTGTCGTCCTGACTATATCGAGGCGTTTGAGCGCATGGCTAATCTGGCGACACAGGCTGCCGTAGAAGGTCATCCGCTGACGTTGCATGCGCCCCTGATGCATCTGTCCAAGGCAGAAATTGTCCAGCAGGGTGCACTGCACGGTGTGGACTATACCATGACGGTTTCATGCTATCAGGCAGATGAACAGGGGCGTGCGTGCGGTGTTTGCGATTCCTGCCGCTTGCGTCGTGACGGATTTGATGCGGCGGGTCTGGTCGATCCAACCCGATATGCAATCAGGGTTGATTAAACCGCTATCTGAATCGGCAGTTACATCGCAAAAGGGGAATTAAACTGCATTTTTGATTGACAAGGCGCGCTCATTGCGTATAATTCGCGCTCCTTCGTAGCGGGTCGGTAGCTCAGCCGGTAGAGCAGCGGACTTTTAATCCGTTGGTCGCGAGTTCGAATCTCGCCCGACCCACCACTGGTGGGGAATATATAGGTTTTATAGTTTTAAACGCCGCCTTAGCTCAGTTGGTAGAGCAACCGCCTTGTAAGCGGTAGGTCATCAGTTCGAATCCGATAGGCGGCACCAATTCAACCCTCTAAATCAATGGTTTAGAGGGTTTTTTCTTGTCTGAAGTGCTCGGTAAAAATCCCGTTTTACCCATCAAATTTGATAATCAGTGCGCCAAAATTGTGCCAGATTATTGCTCACGTATCGCGCATCATTAAAAATTGTGTGCCAGGAATGTGTCAATAGTGCAAAGCAGCACTTTACTTAGACCGAAGCAGTAGCAGAGCTGGGGTCAATTTTGGGCCGGCACAACCCCTCTAAAGGGTCAGTTTTCAGTCGGTGGCAATACACCATACGGATCAATTCTGTCTGGGATGCGACATTCATCTTGGAAAGTATTCGGGATCGGTGAATTTCAACGGTACGTGAACTGATATCCAGTTCATTTGCGATCACTTTATTTTGCTTCCCATCGACGATGAGTGTGAAAATTTCACGTTCACGCTCAGTCAATAGCATGAGTTTCTGAATGACTGCTGCGTGCTGAGCAATCGCTTGCCGCTGGCTTGCATCTTTTTCAATGGCAGCATTTATAAGTGTAAGCAGGGGCGCTGTTTCAAAAGGTTTCTCGATGAAATCCATGGCGCCTGCCTTCATTGCCTGAACTGCCATGTTGACATCCGCAGCGCCGGTCATAATGATCACCGGCAATGTGATGCGGTGTGCAGCAAGTATGGATTGCAATTTAAGCCCATCCATGCCTGGCAGTTTTACGTCCAAAATGAGGCAGCCGGGCATCTCCGGGGGGCATGCTTCCAGAAAAGTCTCGGCGCAAGCAAAAGTCACTGCGCGTAAGCCCTCGACGCGACAGAGGCGCACCAAAGCGTTGCGTATCCCTTCATCGTCATCCACTACAAAAACTGCCAAACCACCGGATTTATTTTCAGGCATACTCTCTTACCATTCGCGTTGCAATTGACAATAGGGGTAGGTAATCACCCCTATTCCCCTGTTATGCAAAAGCATAATAATATAGCATTCATTTGCCGGCCACTTGTCCGTGTTTTGAAAAAGGTTATATGTTTAGTGAGAGGCATCCGTGTTGACTGATCAGAAAGTTTCCCGTCCGGCTAAGGACAAGAAAATGACGCGACTGCCGACGACGACTTTGTTCTACAAAGGGGCTGCCTGGCTGGTTCTGATCGTCTTCATGAGTCTGTCCGTCTGGCTGGGGCAATACGAAAAGACAAGTGACCTGAAAAGCAGTCAGGCAAGATTCGATAACCGTGTCTACGACATACAGTCCAGACTCGAACGGCGCATGACCGCCTATGAATCGCTGTTGCGGGGCGGCGCGGGCTTGTTTGGGGCATCGAAAACCGTGGAGCGGGACGAATGGCGCCGTTATGTCCGCAGTCTCGACATTGAACATGGCTTTCGCGGCATACAGGGTATCGGTTTCTCCTTGCGTCTTGCAGCGGATGAAAAGGATCGCCATATCAGCCAGGTTCGCCAGGAGGGATTCCCAGACTATGCGATCACCCCTCAAGGGGAGCGCGGCGAATATACCAGCATCGTCTATCTCGAACCTTTTACCGGACGCAATCTGAGTGCATTCGGCTATGACATGTTTTCCGAACCGGTGCGCCGCGCCGCGATGGAACAGGCGCGGGATACCGGCGCTGCGGCAGTCTCCGGCAAGGTGAAGCTGGTTCAGGAATCCGGACAGGATATTCAATCGGGCTTTTTGATGTACTACCCCGTATATCGTAACGGGCAGCCACACGACACGGTGGAACAGCGCCGCGCCGCATTGATGGGGTACGTATACAGTCCGTTCAGAATGAACGACCTGATAGGCGGCATCATCGGCACAAAAATACCCGACCTGGATATCGAATTATACGATGGCAGCACAACATCGCCCTCTGCGCTGATGTATGACAGCAAAGCTGCGCCCATACCCTCTCCGGATTTTTCATCCGAAACCAGGCTGAATTTTTACGGCCATCGCTGGCTGATGAACGTCAATTCCCTGCCCGCTTTCGCGACCGCCAACAACACGCAGCATCCAACGATGATTCTGGTCTCCGGCGCGGTGATCAGCCTGCTGCTGTTTGCCCTTATCTGGAACATGGCAACAACCCGCGAGCGAGCGCTTGCCCGTGCGCGTGAGATAACCCGCGAACTTGGCACAAGTGAATCCCGCGCAACACGGCTTAACCGGGCACTTCAGATGCTGAGCGACTGCAATCAGGTGCTGGTTCGTACGGCGGACGAACAGCAGCTGCTTGCCGATATTTGCCGGATCATCGTCGAGAAAGGTGGCTACCGGCTGGCCTGGGTGGGATTTGCCGAACAGGACCAGGCTAAAAGCGTCCGTTGCGTCGCGCACGCCGGATACGAGCAAGACTACCTGGATAACCTGACGAATATCAGCTGGGCAGAGACGGAACACGGACGCGGTCCGACAGGCTGCGTAATTCGCAATGGAACAAGCTATATTTGCCAGAACATTCTCACTGATGTTGGCATGGCACCCTGGCGCGAGGCCGCATTCAGGCACGGCATTCAGTCGCTCATTGCGCTGCCGCTGATTTGCAATAATAAAAATATTTTGGGTTCACTCAGTATCTATGCATCCGGTTCGGATGCGTTCGGTGCGGAGGAGTTGAAGTTGCTGGAGGAACTCGCCAATGATCTTTCTTTTGGCATCAGCACGTTGCGTTCGAATGCCGTCCGTATGCAGGTTGAAGAGCGCCTCAAACTCGTGCTCGACACCGCCAACGAAGGAATTTGGGATGCCGACCTGAAGACTGGCATCGTGTACCGCTCGCCCTGTTACTACGAAATGCTAGGTTATCAGTCAGACGAAGTCACACCGGATATGGCATTTTTTAAGCGTATCGTTCATCCGGACGATCTGCCGCAGGTGCTCGAATCCTTCGCAGCACATCAGCGCGGCGAGACATCGCACACCGAGTCCGAGTTTCGCATGATCACCCGATCTGGGCAGGCGATTTGGGTATTGGAAAAAGGCCGCCTGGTCGAACGCGATACTGGCGGCGAACCGCTCAGGATTGTGGGGACGATTGCTGACATTACCCAGCGCAAGCTGACTGAGTTGCGACTGGTCAATAACGAACACCACCTGCGACAGGCACAGGCGCAGGCACATCTGGGCAGCTGGCGACTGGATATACAGAGCAATGCCCTGTTCTGGTCTGAAGAAAACTACCGTATTTTCGGCCAGCCGCAGGGAATGCCACTGACTTATGAGATTTTCATCAGCTGCGTCCACCCGGAAGATCGGGAATACGTTGATTGCGCCTGGCAGGCGGCCCTGAATGGCGAGCCCTATGATATCCAGCATCGTTTGCTCGTCGACGGGCGTATCAAATGGGTGCGGGAGCGTGCCGAACTCGAATTTGCGCCGGATGGCTCGCTGCTGGCCGGTGTCGGCACAACACAGGACATCACTGATCGGAAAAATTATGAAGCGCAACTGGAAAAACTGGCTAATCACGATGCGCTGACAGGGCTGGCTAACCGCAACCTGCTCGGCGACCGCATGGAGCAGTCGATCGCCCACGCGCATCGCGCCGGTCTGTGGATTGCCACGATGTTGCTGGATCTGGATAGATTCAAGTTGATCAATGACAGCTTGGGTCATGCGGCAGGCGATGCCTTGTTGCAGGAGGTGGCAAAACGGCTTAGTCAATGCGTGCGACCCGGTGACACGGTCGCGCGTCTGGGGGGTGACGAGTTTATGGTCGTCATGGCTGACATGGCCTCTGAAAACGATGCCGCAATACTCGTGCGCAACCTGCTCAACGTCGTGATGCAGCCGATTATGGCGGCCGGACATGAGGTGATCATCACTGCCAGTATAGGCGTGTCGGTCTATCCGAGGGACGGCGAAGTGTCCTCCATATTGTTCCAGAACGCCGATGTTGCGATGTACCGCGCCAAGGAACTGGGGCGCAACGGTTTCCAGTTCTATGCGCCGGAAATGAATACGCGGATGCTGGAGCGACTCGAACTGGAATATGAACTGCGTCGCGCGCTGGAGCGCGGCGAACTGGAACTTCATTATCAACCTCAGGTAAACCTGGCACACGGGCACGTGGTGGGCGCGGAAGCGCTGATCCGCTGGAATCATCCCGTTGCAGGACGCATCTCCCCGGCGGATTTCATCCCGCTTGCCGAGGAAACCGGCCTGATCGTGCCGATAGGCGAATGGATAATCGATGAGGCGTGCAGGCAGCTCAAGGCTTGGCAAAATCAGGGATATCCCAACATCACCGTGGCGGTTAACCTGTCGGCGCGCCAGTTCCAGCAGGAAAATTTGGCCGATGTCGTCGCGCAGGCATTGCGGGTAAACGGGGTACAGGCACAGTATCTGGAACTGGAGGTGACCGAAAGCGCAATTATGGTCAACCCGGAAAAAACCATTGCTATCCTGGGTGACATGAAAAAAATTGGTGTGCATATATCGCTCGATGATTTCGGCACCGGATATTCGAGTCTGAACTATCTGAAACGCTTTCCCATCGATAGCCTGAAGATTGATCAGTCCTTCGTGCGCGACATCACCAGCGACCCGGACGATGCCGCGATTGCCAGGATGGTGATCGCCCTGGCGCATTCCCTGAAACAGAAGGTCATCGCAGAAGGCGTGGAAACCGAGGCGCAGTTGAAATTTCTGCAACAACAACGCTGCGACGAAATGCAGGGGTATTTCTTCAGCCGCCCGCTTCCGGCGGAAGCGTTTGCCGCGCTGCTGCAAGGCGGACGCCGGCTGGAACCAGGCGTGGATACATCCGAGGCGTTGCGTACCCTGTTGATCGTGGACGACGAAGCCAATGTCATTTCGTCAATCAAACGTCTGTTGCGCACCGAAAATTACCGCATCCTGACCGCGAGCAACGCCGCAGAAGGAATGAATTTGCTGGCCCTGCACCCGATACAGGTCGTTATTTCGGATCAGCGCATGCCGCAGATAAACGGCAGCGAGTTTTTGAGCCGGGTCTGGAAAATGTATCCCGACACCATCCGTATCCTGCTGACCGGTTACACCGATCTTGAATCGGTGACTCAGGCGGTCAACCGTGGCGCCATCCTGAAGTTTCTCACCAAACCTTGGGAAGACGATCAGCTAAAGGAACACATACGCGAGGCATTCAGGTATTACGCATCAAAAGACACATCCGATGTCTGATTCCATTTCGAACGCAATGTTTCAAGTTGTATGGTTTGGCCGACAGAAACGCTCGCAAGTCTGTTTGCCGGGAAATTTCTGTAGTAACCTTGCATGACGGTTAGGCGTGCGGTTCAATTTGGTTGTTATAAGCGGGTGTGTGGATCAGCCTGAATGAGGAGAGCAAGATAGAACGCACAATATTACTGGTCGATGACGAAGAAGATATCGGTGCAGCGCTCGCACGCCTGCTCAGAGGCGATTCATACACCATCTTGCGCGCGAAAAGCGGCGAGGAAGGGTTGGCCTTGCTGGCCGAGCACGAAGTCGGCGTTGTCATCTCGGATCAGCGTATGCCCCAAATGAGCGGCGTTGAATTCCTGACCCGGGTCAGGGAACGCTACCCCAACACCATCCGTATCGTACTGAGTGGATATGCGGATCTTGAAGCCGTGATGGCGGCCATCAATCGCGGCGCGGTCTACAAGTTTTTCACCAAACCCTGGGACAATGAAACATTGCGCTGCGAGGTGCTCGACGCGTTCCGACATCATGAACTGATGCAGGAAAAGGCACGTCTGGTGCAGGAGATCCAGCTTGCCAATGATATGTTGGCCTGTGTCAATCAGGAATGGGTCGATGCCGTCGCGCAAAGAGACAGTCAAATCGAACATCTCTCCAAACATCATGCGCTGACCAACCTGCCCAACCGACAGTCTTTCCTGATGCGACTGCAACAGGATATCGTACGTGCGCAACATGACGACGGCCTGATCGCCATCCTGTCCATCGATCTGGATCAATTCAAGCAGATCAATGAGTCCTTCGGCCAGCCGATGGGCGATGTGCTGCTGCAGATTGTCGCGGAGCGCCTGAAAAAATATGCCCGTATCGGCGATACCGTCGCGCACATGGGTGTGGACGAGTTCGGTTTCGTGCTGCCGCAGATAAAAACGGCACAGGCTGCTGCCGATATCGCACAGCCAATGCTCGATTCTTTCGCCCGCGAACCGGTTTTGATCGGCGATAACGAGGTCTATGTCACGGCCTGTATCGGCATTGCCCTATATCCGCTGGATGGCGTAAACGCCGATCTGCTGCTGAAAAATGCCAATTCGGCACTGCATCATGCCAAAGACAATGGGCCGTCCAGTTTTCAATATTATGACAAACAGATGAATGCGAGTGCATGGCAGAAAATAAATCTGGAAACCGAATTGCGCCATGCCGTCGAACGTGAAGAATTTTTGCTATATTACCAGCCTAAAATTGATCTGCTAAGCGGCGAGGTGGTCGGGGTTGAGGCGCTGTTGCGCTGGCAAAATCCGGAACGCGGATTGATCACGCCGAATGAATTCATCCCGTTGCTGGAAAAAACTGGGCTTATTCTGCCCGTCGGAGAATGGGTTCTGCGTGCCGCCTGCCAACAGGCAAAAAAATGGCAAGCCTCCGGTTTTCCTGGTATCCGCATCGCGGTCAATTTGTCGGCGCTACAGTTTAGACAACCGGATCTGGCCGGGGTGATTCTGGGTATTTTCAAGGAATACGGCATGGATCCGGGTTTGGGATCGCTTGAATTGGAGTTGACCGAAAGCCTGCTTATGAAAAACGTGGATGGGACGATTGCGACCCTGAACAGGCTGCATGCAATGGGCATCCATTTTTCCATCGATGATTTTGGTACAGGCTATTCGAGCTTGAGTTATTTGAAGCGATTCCCGATCGGGACGCTGAAAATAGACCAATCCTTTGTTCGCGACCTCTCCAGCAATCCCGATGATGCGGCGATTGTGAGCGCCATTATTGCCCTGGGGCATAGTCTGGGATTGAACGTGATTGCTGAGGGGGTGGAAACCGTCGAGCAGCTCAACTTCCTGCGGAAGATGAGCTGCAATGAAATGCAGGGCTATTTATTCAGCCGTCCCGTTCCCGCAGAGGACATGACGCGCTTGCTGCAAAACGGGGAAAGCCTGAGTTTTTCCAAGGTGGAATGATGGAACGCATACTCTTGCTGGTGGATGACGAAGAGAACATCACTTCCGCGTTGAACCGGCTGTTGCGCCGCGATGGCTATACCATCCTGCGCGCCAACAGCGGCCTTGATGGGTTAGCCATGCTCGAACAATATCGGGTCGGTGTAATTATCTCCGACCAGCGTATGCCGGTGATGACCGGAACGGAATTTCTGAGTAAGGTCAGGGAGCGCTATCCCGATACTGTGCGTATCGTATTGAGCGGTTACACCGAACTCAATTCGGTGACCGATGCTATCAATCGCGGCGCGGTCTACAAGTTCCTCACCAAGCCGTGGGAAGACGATCTGTTGCGCAGCCATGTCGAGGAGGCATTCCAACGCTACGAGATGAAACGCGAAAATGCGCGTCTGGCCCAGGAACTCACGCTGGCCAACGACGAATTGCGTACGATCAATCAGAACCTCGAACAGCGCGTAAGGGAAAAAACGCGTGAAGTTTCCCGTAATCTGAATGTGCTGCAGATATCACAGGAAATATTGGAGCAACTGCCGGTTGCGGTCATCGGTCTGGACGAAGGCGGCATGATAGCCGTTGCCAATCAGATGGCGCACCAGTTGTTTTCGGCAGGAGGCACGCGCTCGCTGTTGGGCGAATTTGCGAATACCATTATCCCGACAGAATTTTTGTGCTGTGCAACAGAGGGGAAATATGCCGGACACAAAACCCTGCTGCGTGTGGGAGAACAGCAATTCAATTGCTGGTGCAGCCCGATGGGCAGGCATTCGCAATCGAAAGGGGTCGTACTGGTCATTGATCACGAACTGCATGCCGATCAAATTCGCTCATCAGAGGTCAATCCATGACAGAGTGCAGCCCTCATACCGTAAAAAGCTTGCTCGACCAGATCCAGCAACTCCCCGCGTTGCCCGCCATCGTGCAGGAAGTGATTGCCAGTTTTAGCAATGCCGATCCGGATACGGTCTGGTTGTCCGGAAAAATTGCGCAGGATATTGGACTGAGCGCGAAGGTGTTGAGAGTGGCCAATTCTTCGTTTTACGGTCTGCCACGCAAGGTGGGATCCATTCAGGATGCTGTCACCGTGCTGGGATTTAATTCCGTTCGCACCCTCGCTTTGTCCGCCGGAATGATGCATGCCTTCCCTTCCGTGCCCGGCAGTCTGTTCGACCGAAAAGTCTATTGGCAACGCTCTTTTCGCGTCGCGGCCTATGCCAAGGAGCTGGCGCGATGCCTTAAGTCGGATCAGGCAACGGCGTTTACTGCGGGCATGTTTCACGACATCGGACAATTGTTGATGGATTTGTGTTTTCCGGCGCGCTATGACGACGTGCTCAGGCTCAGTGCGGGACGGGATTTATTCGAGGTCGAGCGCACCCTGATAGGATGGGATCATGCTCAATTGGGTGGTGAAGCCGTACGGCACTGGAATTTTCCACACCAGATCGAGCAGGCCGTGCGTTATTGCCATCAACCGGAACAATTGGAGCCATACGATCCCATGGTCTGTATCGTACATATGGCCTTTTTGCTGGAAAGCGGGGTTAGCGGCGCAGAACTGCTGGCAAGTATGCCGCAAAGCATCAAAGAGCGCACGCAGATGACATGGGAACGCATCGAAGCCTGTCTGCCGACACCTGATCAACTGCAAGCG
This sequence comes from uncultured beta proteobacterium, assembly GCA_963784505.1. Taxonomy (GTDB): domain Bacteria; phylum Pseudomonadota; class Gammaproteobacteria; order Burkholderiales; family Gallionellaceae; genus Gallionella. The sequence goes on from CAWASY010000096.1 coordinate 33,056, forward strand.
GCCGCCGACCTGGCACAAACCTGACCTGGAGAAAGCGCATGACGCCTGACCGATTGAAGCAACTGAGCTGGGTTTACAACCTGCACCGACTGGGGCAGGACGCTGTGGCATCCGAGGATATTTCCACCGTCTATCAGCGCATCCTGCAGCATATCGTGGACGGATTCGAAGCTGACAGCGGCTCGCTCGCCTTGCTGGATCGCGATGGCGTTTACCTGACCATCGTGGCCGGTATCGACCTGCCTAAAGGCGTGATCGGCTTGCAGGTGGGTATGGGCGAAGGTGTACTGGGCTGGGTCGCACGGGAGGGACAGGCGCTGTTGCTCAACGGCGATGCGTCCAGCGACCCGCGTTTCGTCCGCCGCCGCGAAGAGCGCGGTAACAGCTCGACCAATTCGGCGATTTGCTGGCCGCTAATAATGGACAATCGCACCATAGGCGGCATCAGTGTCAACCGCAATGTCAGCGCGGTCGTCAGTCTGAATCATTCCGGCGGCACGATACAGTTTTCGGAAGAAGACATGACGCAGGGTTCGATCATGCTGAACATGGTCAGTCTGGCCTTGAGCAATATCCAGTTGCATATCGAACAGCGGCAGCGGCTCGATGAGCTGCGGCTGCTCAATTTTAAACTGGAAGAGGCGCAAAACCAGTTGCTGCAATCGGAAAAAATGGCCTCCATCGGCCAGTTGGCCGCAGGCGTCGCGCACGAGATCAACAATCCGATCGGTTACGTTTATTCCAATCTGGGCACGCTGGAGAAATACGTGCGGGACACCTTCGGTATGATTGATCTGTATGAACAGGCCGAAGCGACTATTGCCGATCCTGCGATGCGCGCCACACTGCGCGCTGCCCGGGACAAGCTGGACATCGCCTTTCTGAAAGAAGACCTTCGCGATCTGATGACTGAATCGAAGGACGGCATTACCAGGGTCAAACAGATCGTGCAGAACCTGAAGGATTTCTCGCATGTCGATGCCGCCGATGAGTGGCACATGAGCGATTTGCGCCGAGGGTTGGAGAGTACGCTGAACATCGTCAACAACGAGATCAAGTACAAGGCCGATGTGATCAGGGAATATGGCGAGCTGCCCGAGGTGGAGTGCCTGTCATCCCAATTGAATCAGGTGTTCATGAATCTGCTGGTCAATGCGGCGCACGCCATTGAGGAGCGCGGCACCATCACCGTCAGGAGCGGGCATCAGAACGACGGGGTGTGGGTCAGTGTCACCGATACCGGTCACGGTATCGCCCCTGAACACCTCAAAAAGATATTCGATCCGTTTTTCACGACTAAACCGATCGGCAAAGGCACGGGGCTGGGGCTGTCGCTGTCCTACGGCATCATTCAGAAGCACCACGGACGCATCGAGGTGCAAAGCGAAATCGGAAAAGGCACGACCTTCACCGTGTATCTGCCGATCAGGCAGCCGCAATCAATCAACGAGTGAGTCGATCATGATCAGATATAAAGACAGCAGGCAGCCATCATGAACGAGACGCAAGTCTCCCTGCAGGATATGCCTGTGTTCAAGGAGGCACTGGACCAGCACGCCACCATCAGCATCGCGGATGCTGACGGCAATATCACTTATGTGAACGAAAAGTTCTGCCAGATCAGCAAATATGCGAGGGATGAGTTGATCGGACAGAACCACCGACTGCTCAAGTCGGGCATGCACGATGCACTATTCTATGAAGAGATGTGGCGCACGATCTCGAACGGGCGCACCTGGCAGGGCGAGCTGTGCAATCGCAACAAGGACGGCGAGTTGTACTGGGTAGAGACGACCATCGTGCCGGGCCGGAATGAGAACGGACGACCCTGCCAATATATTTCGATCCGCACCGACATTACCCGGATCAAACAGGCTGAGGCTGTGCTCGCCCAAAACCAGGTCGAATTGGAGGCGCGCGTGCTGGCAAGAACCACTGAGTTGGAGCAGGCCGCGCGCGCACTCGAATCCGATGCGCTCGCGCGTCGGAAGATCATGAACAAACTGTTCTACTTCAAGAGCGTGCTTGATCAGGCGCGGGAAGCCATCTTTATCTTCGATGCAGACAACCTGCGCATGATTTATCTAAACCAGAATGCCGAGAACTGGTTCGAGTTTGAACGGGACGAACTGTTACAAATGCCTCTCTCGCAGCTCGACGGGTTGATGCCCTATCTGGCGAATGGTGAAATGATCGCATCACTACGTGCCTGTGGGAACGAGGACATCGTGCTGGACACGGAATTCCGGCGCAAGGGCGGCAGCTCGTTCGCTGCCGAGCTAAATTTGAAGCTCGTGACCGGTAACGATGACAAGGCGATATTAGTCTCTATCGTGCGCAATATCGACGGGCGCAAGGCCGCTTATCATGAACAACGCAAAAATTTCGAGGCGATGCAGGCGTTGAACCGCGAACTGGAAGAGGCGCAAAACCAGTTGCTGCAATCTGAAAAAATGGCCTCCATCGGCCAGTTGGCTGCAGGCGTCGCGCACGAGATCAACAATCCGATCGGTTACGTTTATTCCAATCTGGGCACGCTGGAGAAATACGTGCGGGACACCTTCGGTATGATTGATCTGTATGAACAGGCCGAAGCGACTATTGCCGATCCTGCGATGCGCGCCACACTGCGCGCTGCCCGGGACAAGCTGGACATCGCCTTTCTGAAAGAAGACCTTCGCGACCTGATGACTGAATCGAAGGACGGCATTACCAGGGTCAAACAGATCGTGCAGAACCTGAAGGATTTCTCGCATGTCGACGCCGCCGATGAGTGGCACATGAGCGATTTGCGCCGAGGGTTGGAGAGTACGCTGAACATCGTCAACAACGAGATCAAGTACAAGGCCGATGTGATCAGGGAATATGGCGAGCTGCCCGAGGTGGAGTGCCTGTCATCCCAATTGAATCAGGTGTTCATGAATCTGCTGGTCAATGCGGCGCACGCCATTGAGGAGCGCGGCACCATCACCGTCAGGAGCGGGCATCAGAACGACGGGGTGTGGGTCAGTGTCACCGATACCGGTCACGGTATCGCCCCTGAACACCTCAAAAAGATATTCGATCCGTTTTTCACAACTAAACCGATCGGCAAGGGCACGGGGCTGGGGCTATCGCTGTCTTACGGCATCATTCAGAAGCACCACGGACGCATCGAGGTGCAAAGCGAAATCGGAAAAGGCACGACCTTCACCGTGTATCTGCCGATCAGGCAGCCAGGCGGTGAGGAAGCGAAATGATGAAATGCATTATTAAAGGGAGCGAGCAACATGACTGACACGCAAGAGAGTCCAGCCACCCTGTTGTTCGTCGATGATGAGAGCAATATCCTGTCCTCGTTGAAACGCCTGTTCCGCCCGCTGGGATATCGCATCTTCACGGCTGAAGGCGGTGCCCAAGGGTTGGAAATCATGGCAAGCGAGGCCATTGATCTGGTGGTTTCCGACATGCGCATGCCCGAGATGAACGGCGCACAATTCCTGGAAAAGGTGCGGGAACAGTGGCCGGATACGGTGCGCATCCTGCTGACCGGGTATGCCGAAATCGGCGCCACCATCGATGCCATCAACAAGGGACAAATATATCGCTATGTTTCCAAACCCTGGGAAGACAACGACATCACCCTGATCGTCAGACATGCTTTGCAGCAAAAGATGCTGGAGCGCGAAAAACTGCGCCTGGAAGTATTGACGCGCAGACAGAACGAAGAACTTAAAGACCTGAATGCGCATCTGGAAGAAAAGGTGCTGGCGCGCACCCAGGCATTGCAACAAACCATGCAATCGCTGGATACGGCCCATGAAAAATTGAAGAAGAGTTTCATTACGTCGGTGCGCGTCTTTTCCAATCTGATCGAGATGCGCAATCCAGCCAAAGCGGGGCATTCGCGCCGTGTCGCCGAGCTTGCGCGCACGCTCGCCCAGAATATGGCCATGAATGCCACGGAAATTCAGGATGTTTTTATTGCAGGATTGCTGCTCGACATCGGCAGTATCGGCCTGCCAGACCGGCTGTTGGACAGACAGTTTCACAGTCTGAATGTCGCAGACCGCACGGAGGTCGCCAAATTTCCAATCAAGGGCGAGATGGCCCTGATGGCGCTCGAACAGTTGCAAGGCGCAGCCAAACTGATCCGCAACCATCGAGAACGCTTCGATGGCATGGGCTATCCGGATCACCTCAGCGGATTATCCATTTCCTTGGGCGCACGTATTCTGTCTGCGGTAACGGACTATGACACGGCTCTGATGGGAGCGGGCTTTGTCAAGCCTCTGAAACCGGCAGAGGCCGCCTTGTTGATGCAGGATGGTCGTGGAAATCGCTACGACCCAGCCGTGGTAGATGCCCTGCTATCTGCAACCGGACAGACACAGAGCGCGGGCGCGCTGGAAGTTGCCTTGCGCGCAGGACAACTCATCGCAGGCATGGTGCTGGCACGGGACTTGATTGCGAAAAATGGCGAGATGTTGCTGGCACGGGAAAGTGAACTCAACCCGGGGCTAATCGAACAGATCATCGGTTTCGAACGTCTGGATGGACATCCGTTGACGATCTATGTGCTGGCGAAGAAACTGCCTGCGAATCAGGCTTAATCCGTATACGCCATGGCCGAACTTGACGAAACAGCACGCAAACTGACCATCAAGCTGGTCTACTACGGCCCTGCGATGAGCGGCAAGACCACCAATCTGACCCGTTTGCACGATCTGCTCTCACCCGAACTAAAGGGTGAGATGATGACGTTGGAGACACAAAATGACCGTACCCTGTTTTTCGATCTGCTGCCTTTGGGCTTTCGCTCCCCCACCGGATGGCTGATCAAGTTCAAGGTCTATACGGTGCCGGGACAGGTCGTGCATGACGCCACGCGCAAGGCAGTGCTGTCACGCGCCGACGGGGTTGTGTTTGTCGCGGATTCACAGTGCTCGCAGGGCATCAACAATGCGGAAGCGTTCCAGAATCTGGAGGAAAACGTGTATCGTGTGGGGCTCGATTTTGCAACCCTGCCGCTGGTAGTGCAATTTAACAAGCGCGATATGCCCTGCGTGCTAAGTGAGGAGGAGATCGCTGCTCGCTGGTCGGCCGCGCCCTGGCCGTTGCTGATGGCTTCAGCGCTGAGCGGGACAGGCGTGCGCGAGACCTTCATCAAGTTGCTGGAAGCCGTCTATCCGGCATTGGACAAAAATTTCGCCTTGCATGAGCTGCACGGCCTGGACGCGCCATCGTTCATCAACGCGGCAGCGGGAGAATAATTTGCAGATCGAAGCCAACGTTTACGATCGCACACTGAGTCTGCGTGAGCTGCTTTGTGGGGTTGTGCCGAACAAACTGTCAGCCGCGCTGACCGTCTTGCTGGGCGCGCCGGTACGCATCGTGTCCTCCGACGGCTGTTGGGCGATGGCGGATACCCCCCCTCTGGCAACGGGCGCAAAACGGGTGGCGCTGGTTCATGAGCTGGAAACCGCAGGCTTTCTTGAGACTTCGGCGAGCGACGAGGAGCGAGTACGCGCCGTCACCTTGATCCTGGAATCCTTCATGCGCAGCGGTGCGCGCTATTACATGGCATCGCAACTGCACCTCGAAGTCATCAAGGCCGATTTCGATGAATTGCAACGCAGACACGCTGCCTTGCAGGCATCCGAGGCACGCTACAGACAGCTTGCAGAACAGCTGGAACAACGCGTCAACGAACAGGTCTCGACCATCGCGTCGGCGCATCGCCAACTTTATCAGACCGAGAAGCTCGCCTCGGTCGGTCAACTGGCCGCAGGCGTGGCGCATGAGATTAACAATCCGATCGGTTTCATCCGCAGCAATCTGGGCACGGCCGCAGGCTATGTGCAAAAATTCCAGAACCTGTCTCAGGCGGTGCAATTCGGGGATGCAGCGCGAATTACTCATGTCTGGCAGACGGCAGATATTGACTTCATTCTGGACGATTTCCCTGTCCTGTTGCAGGAGAGCATGGACGGCGCAGACCGGGTGTCGCGCATCGTGTCCGACCTGAAGGACTTTTCCAATGTCGATCAGACCGGGGATGAGATCGTCGATCTGAACGAGTGCATTCGCTCCGCCTGCAATGTGGCCGCCAACGAAATCAAAAGCCGTACCGAACTGAAACTGGCACTGGGCGAATTGCCTAAGATCAAGTGCCGGGTTGGACATCTGAATCAGGTGATCCTCAATCTGTTGCTCAATGCGGTTCATGCCATCAACGAACGGGGCGAAATCAGCGTTCGCAGTCGTGCCGACAATGAACACATCGTCATCGAGGTCTCGGACACCGGTTGCGGCATCCCACCTGACCTGCTGACGCGTATCTTCGACCCGTTCTTTACCACCCGGGAGGTGGGTTCAGGCACGGGGCTGGGGTTGACCGTAAGCCGGGATATTGTCACTGCCCATGGCGGGCGCATTGAGGTCGCAAGCACGCTTGGGGCTGGCACAACCTTCACCCTGTTTTTGCCGTTTCAAGCAAAGGTCTAATTCCATGGCGACCCCCAGTTACGCATCCCTGTTCACAGGCAGCACACCCAGCGAGAATAATCGCGCGAGCGAGCTTTCTGCACGGGGCGCTTACCGTATTCTGCTGGTCGATGACGAGCCCAATGTGCTCAAGGCACTGCTGCGCATATTCCGTCAGGAAAACTATGTCCTGGTGACCGCATCGAGCGGCGAGGAAGCGCTTGCGTTGATACGCCGCGAACCCTTCCAGCTGATGATCTCCGACTACATGATGCCCGGTATGACGGGTGCGGAACTGTTAAAACAGGCCCGTGCGATCCGGCCGGAGAGTATCCGCATCATGCTGACCGGTCATGCCGACACGGGTGCGGTGATGGGTGCCATCAATGAAGGTGCTGTATACAAATTCATCCTCAAACCGTGGAGTGACGACGATTTGCGCATCACCGTGGCGCTGGCACTCGAACAGTACGACCTGATCCAGAAGAACAAATCCCTTCAACTGGACAATGCAAAAAAGACCCGTGAAATCGGCGCGCTGTCTAAACTGACGGTCAGCAATCGCAGCCAACTGGCTATCATGCTCAACAAGAAGAACCTGCTCAGCAGTCAGCAGGTGCAGGAACTGTACCGCCTGCAGCAACAGAAAAAGGAACCCCTCATCAAGTTGTTGCTGGAACACGATTGGGTATCGGAAAAAACTATACGTGACATCCTGCGCCGTGAGTTGCTGATCGAGGAAGTCTCTTTGCCCGAATTTCAGGTCGATGCGGCGGTGGCCTCCTTGATACCGCGCAGCTTCTGTGAACGCCAACTGGCCGTGCCGTTGCGGCTGGAAGGCAGGCGTTTGCTGCTTGCGCTGGCTGACCCCATGGATACCGGACTACTGGACGACCTGCGCTTTGTTTCCGGTCTGGAAATACAACCTGTCATGGCCAATATTGCCAGCATAAAATCCAAATTGGCGGAGTTGTATGGAGGGAATGACGCCGATTTCAAGGATCTTGAGACACTGGTTGCCAGTGCAGATCCTTATGAAGGGATCGAGGTCGTTATTGAGGACGATGATCATCAGTCACTGGAAGAATTGCTGCGCGACACCAATGAGCCGCCTGCGATCCGCCTGGTCAACGCCATCATTCTGGAAGCGGTCAGGCTGGGGGCCAGTGACATTCACATCCAGCCGCGCACCAAGAACGTGATGGTGCGTTACCGCATCGATGGTGTGCTGACGGACAAGATACAGATTCCGCATCAGTTGCTGCAATCGTTCGTGTCGCGCCTGAAAGTCATGGCAGAAATGGATATCAGCGAGCGAAGACGCCCGCAGGATGGTCGCATCACGGTCAAGACGCCGATGCGTATCGTCGATCTGCGCATTTCCACTTTGCCTACCATCAACGGCGAAAAAGTAGTCATGCGTATTCTGGACCGGAATTCGGCGATTGCAGGACTGGACGGACTGGGTTTTTCATCGACTGATCTTCAGAAAATACTGAATATGGTGGACAAGCCGCAGGGGCTTATTTTAACGACGGGTCCGACCGGCAGCGGCAAGACCACCACACTGTACGCCCTGTTGCAACACAATGCCTCACCCTCGAAGAACTATGTCACTATCGAAGATCCGGTCGAATACTACATGGATCAGGCAGGTCAGGTACTGATCAAGGAAAAGATCGGTCTGACTTTTCCGGTAGTGTTGCGCTCCATCCTGCGCCAGGATCCCGATGTTATCCTGTTAGGAGAGATTCGCGACTTCGAGACTGCCGAGGTGGCCTTTCATGCCGCGCTGACAGGGCATCTGGTGTTCTCGACCCTGCATACCAATTCGGCTGTGGCGACCATCTCGCGATTGTTCGATCTCGGCTTGAAGCCTTATGTTGTCGCAACCGCCTTGGAAGGCATCATCGCGCAACGCCTGGTTCGCAAACTATGCGAACACTGCCGCGAGGCCTATACCCCCGACCCTGCACTGCTGGCGCGGCTCGGGCCGCTCTTCATCCCGGCCGACATTACCGCCTTCAGGGGCCGTGGTTGCGAACATTGTCACGGCAGCGGATACAAAGGTCGGGTCGGCTTATACGAGGTGCTGACCTTCAACGACCGGATGCGACACCTCATCGCAGGTGGTGCGACCATCATGGACATCACCAGCCTTGCCAAAGAGATGGGCACCTCGACACTGATCGAAGACGGGCGCGACAAGGTCAATCGGGGAATGACGACACTGGACGAGTTGCTGCGTGTGCTGGGACCTCAATCGTAGATTGATAATGACCCCGTACTCATTTGACTGCTGGCTTTTGGGCGCTGGTTGGTAAATTAACGCTCAAAGGGCTGTTTGGACTAAGATGGCTGCCTGTTCGATGAGGTCCGTTAAGTGAGTTACAACATCAATCTGCATGAAACCGTCTATTCCCTGTCTGATGCGCTCGATCTGGTCGGGGTGACGCATATCCATCACGGCAAGCGCGTCGCCTATATGGCGATAGAGTGTGCAATCCATTTAGGCTGGACACGCTCCAGGCTGGACGATTTATTTCAGTCAGCTATTTTGCATGACAGTGGCGTTTCCAAAACCGTGGTACATACCAAGCTGGTACAGTTTGAATGGGAATATGAAGGCGAGCATTGCGAACAGGGCGCGGCGCTGTTGGCATCGACCCCGTTGTTGCGGCATTTGGCTCCCATCGTATTGCATCATCATCTACATTGGTCAGATATGAAAGGGATGGACTTGCCGGATGAGGTGAAACTTGCCGCCAATCTGATTTATCTGGTGGACAGGGTGGATGGGCTGCTACGCAAGTACTTGATCAGTGACACTGACCTCGTGCTGGACAGGGAAGAAATACGCGAAAAAATCGCAGGGAAACGGAGTGATTGGTTTTGTCCGGAATTAGTCGATGCTTTTATGGAGGTATCCCGTTCAGAGGCATTCTGGTTTTCGTTGGAGGCGGATCGTGTAAACGGCTATGCTGCGAGCTGGTTGGCAGATACCACATTGCGAGGTATGGATTTCGAGGAGTTGCGCAGCCTGGTGCGGATATTTTCCATTATCGTTGATGTCAAAAGCCCCTACACCAAGGCGCATTCGGATGGCGTGGCAAAATTGGCACGGTATCTGGGAAATCGCTTCGAGTTTGACGAAAAAACCTGCGAGATGCTTGAACTAGCCGGCTTGCTGCATGATATCGGTAAACTGCGTGTGCCGGATGCGTTGCTGGAGAAGTCGGGTAAGCTGACGGCGCTGGAGGAAGTTATTATGCGCAGGCACAGCGTCGATACCTACGTCATTCTGAAGAATATCAAAGGGTTGGAATCGATTTCGCTTTGGGCGGCACAGCACCATGAATGTCTGGATGGATCAGGTTATCCCCGTCATGAGCATGCAACCAGTATTTCGCTGGAGGCACGCATTATTGCCGTTGCCGATGTGTTTCAGGCATTGGCGCAACGGCGTCCCTATCGTGAGCCGCTGACGCCGGAGCAGATCATGTTGATGTTGAAGCAGCAGGCCGATAGCGGCAAGCTGGATAAGCAGGTGGTTGCCTGTGTGGAAGCGAATCTCGATGCGTGCTTGAGTGCAGCGTTAAGCTGAACCCTCAGTCCTGATACATGCGCCCCAAATCCTCCCCGAATTACCTTGCGGGCTATCCTGACGAACTGAGCGATCAGGTTCGCCAGTTTATAGAACAAGGCCTGATAGCCGAGAAGTTGCTGCAAAGATATTCTACAGCACACACCGTGCGCACGGATCGCGCACTTTACGATTTTGTGCTGGAAATCAAGGATCGCCATTTGCGCAACAAGGGCGTATTAAGCCGGGTTGCTTTCGACAGTAAACTGCATACCATGAAAAATGCGCTTGGTATGCATACCCGCGCATCAAAGGCTCATGGCGGTCAATTCAAGACGCGCCGCGAGATTGTTGTCGCATCGGTTTTCAGGGATATGCCACCTGAATTCCTGCGCATGATCGTAGTGCATGAACTCGCACATCTGAAGGAGATGGAACATAACAAGGCGTTTTACCAATTGTGCCTGCATATGGAGCCGGAATATCACCAGTTCGAGTTTGATCTGCGCGCCTATCTTACCTATCTGGCAGCGAACGGGACGCCGCTCTGGCCGGCTGCCTGATGCATTTAGGTCTGTAGATGGGCCAGTGGCAGATTAACGGGCATGGCAAGTGCCAACCCAGATGATGAAACTTGCATCCGAATCCCCCTACAACGCCCTGACCTTGATGCTTTTTCCTTTGACCTTGCCTGCCGATAGTTTGCGGACGGCTTCCTTGGCGATACTTTGTACCACGGCGACATAGGTTGAAAAGTCAGTCACGTTGATTTTTCCGACCTGTTCGCGGGTAAAGCCTGCTTCACCTGTCAGTGCGCCGAGCACATCGCCGGGACGGATTTTTTCGCGGCGACCGCCCAGAATCTGCAATGTCACCATGGGTGGCACCAGTGGTGCATCATCCTCGTCTTTCAGCGCCGAAATTTCATGCCATTCGGGCACGTTGCCGCTTTCACGGGCGATGCTGATCACACGATGCCGTTCGCTAGGCCCTACCAGAGATAACGCCCAGCCCGCTTCATCTGCACGCCCTGTTCTGCCGATGCGATGGGTATGCACTTCAGGATCGGGGGTGACATCGACGTTGATGACCGCTTCGAGTTGGGCAATATCAAGACCGCGCGCAGCGACATCGGTTGCAACCAGCACCGAACAGCTGCGGTTGGCAAACTGGATCAGCACCTGATCGCGTTCGCGCTGTTCCATATCACCGTTCAATGTCAGCGCATAAATGCCCTGCGCATGCAGCACTTCGAGCAATGAGCGGCACTGCTGCTTGGTGTTGCAAAAGGCCAGTGTGCTGACGGGGCGATAGTGGCGCAGTAGTTTAGCGACCGCATCCAGACGCTCCTCGTTGGCAACTTCATAGTAGCGCTGGCGTATCTTGCTCGTGTCATGCTGCTCGGTCAGTTTGATTTCCTGAGGCTGTTTCATGAACTGTTTGGCGATGCGCACCACGCCGTCCGGATAGGTCGCCGAGAACATCAGCGTCTGGCGATCGCCTGGACAGTGTTTGGCTACATAGGCGATATCATCATAAAAACCCATGTCCAGCATGCGATCCGCTTCGTCCAGAACCAGCGTGTTGAGGGCCGACAGGTCGAGCGTGCCGCGCTCCATATGATCCAGAATGCGCCCGGGCGTGCCGACCACGATGTGTGCGCCGTGTTCGAGGCTTGCGATCTGCGGGCGCATCGTCGAGCCGCCGACTAGCGTCAAAATCTTGATGTTGTCTTCGGATCTGGCCAGACGACGGATTTCCTGCGTGACCTGATCGGCCAGTTCTCGTGTCGGGCAAAGCACCATGGCCTGCACGGCAAAGCGGCGCGGATTCAATTTGGTGAGCAACGGCAGCGCGAAGGCGCAGGTCTTGCCGCTGCCGGTCTTGGCTTGCGCGAGAAGATCCGTGCCTGCCAGTGAAATCGGCAGGGTCGCATCCTGTATCGGCGTCATCAAAAGGTAACCCAGTTGTTGCAGGGTTGCCTTCATGCCGGGGGACAGCGGAAGTTCGTTGAAGGAGCGTCCTGCGGACGAAAATGGGTTCTGGATAGTATCGTTCATAAGCGATTATCCCAGCTTGCGGCGCGGCTTGCCTGAAAATTTGTATTTCCCGGAATTGCCAGAATTCGCGCATAATCACGATACGTATTTGCATTGCCGATATAACGCGAATTTAGATCATGGACAGGACATGTTGACAGTCTTGATGAGGGTGCACTTGATGTACGATCCATCTGATGAAACGCCTGTCCTGTGATTAGACAGACAAAGAACGTCAGCCAAGTCGCGGGTTATTCTCAAACCCCTCCCGCATCTGCGTTGCAGACGTCGGGGAAAACATGGGGCTATGCAAAGCTAATTTAGCGAGGTGAACATGCAGACTGCTCGTCGCACGATTGTTTTTATTTCGGATGGAACCGGCATTACGGCGGAAACGTTGGGGAATGGTCTGATCTCGCAATTTGAAGGCATCGAATTTCTGCCTGTACGTTTTCCCTTCACGGATAGCCTTGCAAAGGCGGATGTCTGTTTGCACAGTATTGCCGAGTTTCACCAGAAGGACGGGGTGCGCCCGCTGGTTATGATGACGATGATGGATGACGCGATCAGCGCCCGCTTACGTTGTGCAGATGCGCTGTTTCTGGATTTGTTCGAGGCGTTTATCGCTCCGCTGGAAAAAGAGTTGGGGAAGAAATCATCGCATCGTGTGGGGCGCAGTCATGGTCAGGACAACCGTGAATATGCCAGACGTATTGCAGCGATGAATTTTTCCCTCGCGCACGATGACGGGATATCTGCTGCCGATCTGAAAAATGCCGATGTGATTCTGGTCGGTGTCTCGCGCAGTGGCAAGACGCCGACCAGCCTGTATTTATCGATGCAATTCGGCCTCAAGGCTGCCAATTATCCGTTGATTCCTGAAGATTTTGAGCGCGACCGACTGCCCGGTCCCTTGCTTCCCTACAAGGATAAGCTGTTTGGACTAACCATTGCGCCGGAACAGTTGCATCGCATCCGCGAAGAGCGCCGCCCGCACAGCAACTATGCCTCGTTAGCCAATTGCCGTGCCGAGGTTGCAGCAGCCGAGCGTCTGATGCGACGCGCCAACATCGAGTGGCTGGACATGACGGCTCGTTCGATCGAGGAAATGGCGGTGCATCTGATGCAGGCAATTAGCAAAAAGCGGGGATTGATCTGAGCGGGTCATTCGCAACTTAAAGGAGACATAAAATGTATGTGATTCCATTTCAGTCGTTGGGCATTTCGGATATTGATCAGGTGGGTGGCAAAAATGCCTCGCTTGGCGAAATGATCAGTAATCTTGGTGCGACGGGCGTATGCGTGCCGGGCGGATTTGCGACCACAGCCGAGGCTTACCGCGATTTCCTGGCACAGAACGGACTGGATATACGCATAGCACAGGTTCTGTCCAGTCTGGATGTGAGTGATGTGAACGCACTGGCAAGCGCCGGTGCTTCAATTCGGGGCTGGATACGGGCAGCTTCTCTGCCGGCCAGGCTGGAGCAGGAGATACGCGAACACTATGAACAGCTGACGTTAGCGGGGGATGGCAGCTTTGCGGTGCGTTCTTCCGCGACGGCAGAGGATTTGCCCGATGCCTCCTTTGCTGGGCAGCAGGAAACCTTTCTGAACATACACGGTGTCGATAATATCCTGCAGGCAGTCAAGGAGGTGTTTGCTTCACTGTACAACGACAGGGCTATTTCCTATCGCGTTCATACGGGTTACACAGGCAGTCGTGTAGCGCTTTCGGCAGGGATACAGCGTATGGTGCGCTCGGATATGGGCGCATCGGGCGTGATGTTCACGCTCGACACGGAATCTGGCTTTCGTGATGTGGTGTTCATTACGTCTGCCTACGGGCTGGGTGAGATGGTGGTGCAGGGTTCGGTCAACCCTGACGAATTTTATGTGCACAAACAAAAACTGACCGAAGGCTATCCTGCGATTGTCAGGCGCAGCATCGGTTCCAAGTTGCAACGCATGGTGTTCGATACGGATCGCAGCGCGGGGCGTTCCTGCCGCATCGAGGAAGTGCCCGAACCGCTTCGCAACCGTTTTTCATTGAGCGATCAGGAGGTACTGGAACTGGCAAGGTATGCGCTGGCGATCGAGCGTCATTACGGCAGGCCCATGGATATCGAATGGGGCAAGGATGGCGAGGATGGCAGGCTTTATATTCTTGCAGGCGCAGACCCGAGACGGTGCAGTCGCAACGTGAGGCTGGCGGTGCTGGAAAATTTCAGCTGGCAGCGCGTGGCGAGGTGTTGATTGAGGGGCGGGCGATCGGTCAGAAAATTGGCATAGGTTCGGTGCGTTTGGTGGTCAGCGCAGCAGAGATGAACAAGGTCAGGGCGGGCGATGTGCTGGTCACCGACATGACCGATCCTGACTGGGAGCCGGTCATGAAAAAGGCGTCGGCTATCATCACCAACCGGGGCGGGCGTACCTGTCACGCGGCGATCATCGCGCGCGAGTTGGGCATTCCAGCCATAGTGGGCTGCGGCAATGCCACAGACAGCCTGCAGGAAAATGAAATCGTCACCGCCTCCTGCGCCGAGGGCGATACGGGTTATGTGTATCGCGGCAGACTGCCTTTTGAAATTATCGCCCCCAGCGAGCTGGCGCTGCCCGAAATTCCGCTCAAACTGATGCTCAATGTCGGCAATCCGATGCTCGCCTTCGAGTTTGCGCAGATGCCCTCAGGCGGAATAGGTCTGGCTCGCCTTGAATTTCTCATTAACAATTTGATCGGCATCCATCCAAAGGCGGCGCTGGAATACCGTGCGCTGCCCACCGCGTTGCAGGAACAGCTATTGCAGCAATCCCGTGGTTATGCCGATCCGGTTGATTTTTATGTAGAAAAACTAACGGAAGGGGTCGCCACGCTGGCGGCCGCATTCTGGCCCAGACCCGTCATCGTGCGTCTGTCCGATTTCAAGTCCAATGAATACCGGAAATTGCTGGGCGGGGAGTTATATGAGCCAATCGAGGAAAATCCGATGATCGGCTTTCGCGGTGCAGGTCGTTATGTCGCCGATGATTTCAGGGCTTGCTTCGAGCTGGAATGCCGCGCGATGAAAAAAGTACGTGAGGCGATGGGCTATACCAATATTGAAATCATGATTCCCTTTGTGCGTACCGTGCAGGAGGCTGCCGAGGTCGTCGCGGAATTGGCGAAGAACGGTCTTGTTCGGGGCGAGCAGGGTTTGCGCCTGATCATGATGTGCGAGATACCTTCCAATGCACTGTGTGCCGAGGCGTTTTTGCAGTATTTCGATGGCTTCTCGATAGGTTCGAACGATCTGACCCAGTTGACGCTCGGGCTGGATCGCGATTCCAGTCTGGTCGCCAATCGCTTCGACGAGCGGGACGCTGCGGTGAAACGCCTGTTGCAGTTGGCGATCAGTGAGTGCAACCGACTGGGAAAATACGTTGGCATCTGCGGTCAGGGGCCATCGGACCATTTCGATTTTGCACAGTGGCTGATGGAGCAGGGAATACAGACCATTTCACTGAACCCGGATACGTTGATCGAAACCTGGCATAAATTAGGCGGCGTGAGAAAAGGCAATGACACAGCTATTAAGGTTTGATTGGCGTTGAGGCGGCACGTAAATTCCTGTGCTATGGCAGAATATTCGGTAAGATTGCAACCTGCTGCCAATAGGGCGAGGATTTCATTCGGGTAAAATATGAAAATTCATGAATATCAGGGTAAGGAAATACTGCGCCAATTCGGCGTGCCGACACCAAATGGGGTGGCATGCTTTAGCGTAGACGAGGCGGTGACCGCTGCCGAGTCACTAGGCGGCAGTGTCTGGGTGGTCAAGGCGCAGATTCATGCGGGTGGGCGCGGCAAGGGTGGCGGGGTCAAGGTTGCGAAATCGTTAGCCGAAGTCAAAAGTGTCGCCGAGCATATTTTTGGCATGCATCTGGTTACACACCAGACAGGCCCCGAAGGTCAGGTGGTGCGCCGATTGCTGGTGGAAGAAGGCGCAAAGATCGCGCGCGAATTCTACTTGGGGATGGTGGTCGACCGCGACAATCAGTGTGTGGCGTTATTGGCTTCCAGCGAAGGCGGCATGGAAGTCGAAGAGGTCGCTAAACATTCACCTGAGAAAATCCATACGCTGCGCATCGATCCGCTAGCCGGCTTGAATGATCAGGACGCGGCAGAGGTGGCACGTCGCATCGGCATTCCTGAAGGTTCGGTTGCAGCAGCTGTGACAGTACAGCAAGGCCTGTACCGCGCCTTCGTCGAAAAAGAAGCGATGCTCGCCGAGATCAATCCGCTGGTGCTGACCGCAGATGGTCGCGTGATGGCGCTCGATGCCAAGTTCAATTTCGACTCCAACGCGCTGTTCCGTCATCCTGAAATCGTTGCATACCGAGATCTGGATGAAGAAGATCCGGCCGAAATTGAAGCGTCAAAATTCGATCTGAGCTATATCTCGCTCGATGGTGATATTGCCTGTCTGGTCAATGGTGCAGGGCTTGCGATGGCGACCATGGACATCATCAAACTGTATGGTGGAAATCCTGCGAACTTCCTGGATGTGGGCGGCGGTGCGACCCGCGAAAAGGTAGCCGAAGCTTTTAAACTGATGCTGAAAAATCCCAATCTGAAAGCAATACTGGTCAATATCTTTGGCGGCATCATGAAGTGCGATGTGATTGCCGAGGGGATCGTCGCGGCTGTGCGCGAAGTACATTTGAATGTGCCTTTGGTGGTGAGACTAGAAGGAACCAATGTCGATCTGGGCAAGAAAATACTGGCCGATTCGGGCTTGCCGATTATTTCCGGCAACGACATGGCGGATGCCGCACAAAAGGTCGTCACCGCTGCGAGGAATCAATAATGTCCATACTGATAGAT
>CAWASY010000097.1:0-5462 GCA_963784505.1 uncultured beta proteobacterium
CAAAAATTTTATGCACTTTTTGCAGGGTGGGCAGGCCGCCAACGGCGTCGAATAAGGTTTTTTTCATGATTTTGTATGTCTTGCAGTTCGATTAGTCAACAGGCCGCGCAGATTACCAGGGCAGCGGATTTCGGGTAATGGCCACCAGCACGATATAGGCAAAGGTGACCTGTGCCGCCAGCCAGGCAAACAATCGTATCGTTTTGTTGAACCTCCGGTGCAATGCGACAAAACCCAGCACGACATACATCAGTAATCCGGTGGCCTTGGCGGTCAGCCAGGCATCCACAAAAGGATACTGCTGCAGGGTATAAGCAAGCACAAGCGCCACGCCGAGCAACAACGTGTCAACGACATGCGGGACGATGCCGACCCAGCGTTTGTTTATAATGGCAGCATTATTCAGGCTCCAGATGCCGCGCAGCACGAAAAGAGTATAAGTGCTGGCAACGAGGAAGATATGCAGTGATCTGAGCAGATAAAAACGTGTCATGTTAAAAAATAGCCGTTACCGTGAAAGTCGCGAAGCGATTCGTTTGATCCCTCGCCCTCCGGGATAACCAGCGACTTGCCCGCTTGCGGGCTTAGTCGATTGGCTAGTTGTTTCACCAGAGGGTTTGGGTGAGGGAGCCGACTGGCGCAAGCACTTTGCGAGTTATTGCCCGGGGGCAATATCCCTGCGAAAATCTTTGCATGTTCAGGGGAGGCGCTTGCGCCATGTCGGTTAGAAATAGAGCGCGAACTGATAGACGGATTACAGGTGCTGCGTGGCATAATGCGCGCCCGCTGACGGCAGGTTTACAAGTTAAACGGCTCGTCTGATCTACTCTAATATTTGACACGAAACCCCCGATCAATACCCGTTACCCCGCAAAAAGCTGTGAAATCACCCGCCTCGTCACACATGCCAAACTGGTTGCCGCAACCCTCGCAGGCGCAAAAACACAGCAGCGCAGAGATGGTCTGTATGCATACCCGGATGAAACCTTCGAACTGGAAGGCGTCGCATTTGTCGTGACATCCGTAGAACGCCAGCGCTTGGGCGATATGACCGATACTGATGCGCAGGCTGAAGGTTACCCCAATCTGGCCGTGTATAAGCAAATAATTTTAAGCATGCATGCGAATATGACCTGGAATGAAGAAGATCCGGTCTGGGTGCACAGTTTCAGGCGCAGCGCCAGCTAAGGGCATCAATATAAGCGGTTCAAGACGCCCGGATAATATCCGGGTATTTTTGTTCTGCATTTAAGTCCTGTGAAAAATTGATCAAATTTTAAAATGTATTTGACATGTTTCTATACTTTGAAATAAGTCCACTGAATTCAGGCAAAGGCGTTGAACTGAAGCTGACCGGGTGAAGCTTATTTTTGCGGACGAGGCATGGGCAGATTGCCTCTGCCGGCAAAAACAGGACAAGCGCATGGTGGCGCGTATCAATAAGCTGATACAGGAAATCCAGCGCGAGCCTTGCGCCGGAATCGGGAAACCCGAAGTGCTCAAACACGTGCTATCAGGATACTGGTCATGTCCTTGGCCGCATTAGATCGCGCCATTAAGATAGACCCGGAGTATGAGCCAGCTATGACAAATCGCTTTGCCGTCGAACGTTATGACAGAAGGCATCCCCATGCATAGTGATGGACTCAAGCTGATCGAATTCGGCAAAGGTTTCAGGCGCGCTAAATACAAAAAATTGCTTACACACTCAGGACTGTTTATTCCCCCCGCTATTGGTCTGATTTTTTACGCCCCTTAAGCGTTTCAGGATATATATCCTGCATTGTCCCGGCCAAAGTGCGACAAAATGCCACATTCTCAATCTGCTTACCCGTCTTTATACTTTTGTCTTGTTACAAATTGTTACAAACTGACAAATACATAGGGATGGAAGCATGAACCGGAAACAATTATTTTCATTTGGGATTTTGACGTTAATCACTTACCAGGCTGCATGCGCTGAGGAAGCCGCGTTGCCCGAATTGCTGGTCACAGCAAAAAAACTACCGCCATTTCCGGAAAATTCAACACTGAATAATAGTGATTTGCTGCGACTGCGTACCCGGACCAGCGATACGGCCAGACTGCTGGAAGATCAGCCGGGCGTGAGCTTATACGGTGCAGGTGGTGTGTCCAGTCTGCCCGTGATACACGGTATGGCGGATGACAGAGTGCGTACCCAAGTGGATGGTATGGATTTGATTTCTTCTTGTCCGAATCATATGAATTCGGCACTTTCTTATCTGGATCCGTCCAACGTCGGTAGCGTCAAGGTGTTCGCCGGTATCACGCCAGTCAGCGTAGGCGGTGACAGTATAGGCGGCACGATACAGGTGGATTCTGCTGCGCCGGTGTTTGCGAATGCAGGGGAGGACACCTTGTTCAAAGGGCAGGCGGGTGCGTTTTATCGCAGCAACAACGCCGCCAGGGCGGCCATTTCTCGGCCACCATCGCGGGCGAAGATTTATCCATGCACTATACGGGTTCTACAGTACGCGCCAATAATTACATGGCGGGTGGCACTTTCCATGCGCCAGGCATCTCGCCTGCGCCATTGCCGGCAGGACTTTTTGGCGCGTATCTGACCGGCAACGAAGTCGGCGCATCAAAATATCAATCGGACAATCATGCGCTTGATTTTGCACTGCGTCGAGAAAATCATTTGTTGGAATTGAAGCTGGGCAGGCAGAATATCCCTTATCAGGGGTTTGCCAATCAGCGCATGGATATGCTCAAAAATGACAGTCAGCAGATCAATCTGAGCTATACCGGGCAATATGAATGGGGCAAGTTGCAGGCGCGTGCCTACAACGAGCATACCCGCCATTACATGAACTTCCTGCCGGAAAAGCAGACCTCCCTGCCCGGCATGCCTATGGATACCAATGGTCAGAACAGTGGTTTGCTGTTTAAGGGTGACGTGATCCTTTCAGCGCGCGATATTCTGCGCGTCGGCACGGAATACCAGCGTTACCGCATGAGTGACTGGTGGTCTCCGGTTGCGGCGACCGGCATGATGGGCGGCGGTGTATTCCAGAATATCAACAACGGTCAGCGTGACAGGCTGGGAATATTCGGTGAATGGGAGGCAAAATGGAATCAGCAATGGTTATCCCAGTTCGGATTGCGTTCTGAGACCGTAACCATGAACACGGGGGCTGTGCAGGGTTACAACACCATGATGTACGGGAACCCGTTATTGCCGGCCAGTATCCCCGGTGCGTTCAATGCGGCGAATCATGCGCTCACCGATCACAATCTGGATATGACCGCTCTGGCCCGTTATGTGCCTGATGAGAGCAAGACTTTTGAAATCGGATTCGCGCAAAAAACCCGTTCGCCAAATCTGTATGAACGTTTTTCCTGGTCAACCAATAACACCATGGCGATGTCCATGAATAACTGGTTTGGTGATGGTAATGGCTATGTCGGCAATCTCAACCTGAAGCCGGAGGTGGCGCGCACATTGAGCGCTTCTGTCAGTCTGCATAGTGCCGAAAAAAACGGATTTGAGCTGAAAATTGCACCCTATTACACTCATATTCAGAACTACATAGACGCGGTAAGCTGTGCATCAATTGGGCTGGTCTGTCCTGCACCGAACCCGGGGTTTCTTAACCTGAGTTTGGCTAACCAGAGTGCGCGTCTGTATGGCGTTGATGTATCCAGTAGCATGCCGATACTGCAAGGCGCAGGCTATGGTGATCTGACTTTTACCGGCGTGTTGAACTACGTTAATGGCAAGAATCTGAGCAGCGGTGACAACCTGTATCACATCATGCCGCTGAATGCGAAACTGGCCGTGGAGCAAAGACTGGGCAACTGGACCAACAGCGTGGAGGCAAAACTGGTGAGCGCCAAAACTCAGGTGCAGGCAATACGCAATGAACTCAGAAGCGGCGGCTATAGCTTGCTAAATCTGCGCAGCAGCTATGTCTGGAAGCAAATGCGTTTTGATGTGGGCGTTGAAAATCTGCTGAATAAATTTTACGTTGATCCTCTTGGGGGGAACTACCTTGGTCAGCGCCCGGTAATTGCCGGGGTTGGTGTTCCTGGCATGGGGCGATCGATTAATGCAGGCGTGACAGTGAATTTCTAATCTGAGTGCGTAAAAAATAATCAGGGCTGTGTGTGTGCAGCCCTGAATCGTGATGGTAATGACCATGTTTTGCCTGATATTTTAAGTCAAGTCACCAGTTTAAGCATGCACTTAACTGATCTGTCTTGGTCAGCTTTGTCTCGAAGCAAGACAGTCGCGAGCATCCGGTTTTTGGCAGCGAAAATAAAAAAGCATGAATGCAAAGCAATAATCTGATAGTTTGCTGCCGATCAAGTTTGAATCGCTTCAAGTGGCGTGTTTAACCGTGCAAATTATTTATGACCTCATTTTCTTCATCTCTCATCATCTGGCAGCGTGAGCATGGCCGCAACGGCCTGCCGTGGCAGAATGCCGGGGCATACCGCGTATGGCTCTCCGAGATCATGCTGCAACAGACGCAGGTCGCGACCGTCATTCCTTATTATCTTCGCTTTGTCGCTTCTTTTTCGACGATTGCCGCGTTGGCTCTGGCAAGTGAAGAGCAGGTGCTGGCACACTGGAGCGGGTTGGGTTATTACGCACGGGGCCGCAATTTGCATCGTGCCGCGCAAATCCTGGCCGAACAGCATGCCGGAGAATTTCCGCGTCAGTATGAACAGATACTGGGTTTGCCGGGCATCGGGCGTTCGACTGCCGCCGCGATTTGTGCGCAGGCGTTTGGTGAGCGGCGCGCGATACTCGACGGCAACGTGAAACGCGTGCTTGCGCGTTATTGCGGTATCGAGGGCTCTCCTGCTGTCAAACCGGTAGAAACCATGCTCTGGCAGCAGGCCGAGGCGTTGTTGCCCGATTCGGATATGGCGGTCTATACGCAGGCGTTGATGGATATGGGTGCGATGCTGTGCACCCGCAGCCGCCCGAAATGTGATCGCTGTCCAGTGCATGGCGATTGTTCAGCTTTTCAGACCGGGCGCGTTGCCGAGCTGCCGGCGCAGCGGCAACGAAAGGCCGTGCCTGAAAGATGCGCAACCTTTCTGCTGGCGATGAAAGACGGTGAGATCCTGCTGGAAAAGCGCGCCTCCTCCGGTATCTGGGGCGGCATGTGGTGTTTGCCGCAACACGATGAGGGGGATGAAGCGCTGGTGGAATATTTGCAGGGCTGGGAGGTCAATGAGAAAATCGCCTTGCCCGAATTTACGCACACTTTTACTCATTTCAAGCTGCACATCTCGCCGCTGTTGTTAAACCTTGCGCACAAACCGCCGCATCAGACCGGGCGCGTGTGGCTGGATGTGAACTCGGCGCTGGGTGCTGCCATCCCAACCCCGGTAAGACAACTGCTGTCTCGCCTTAAGTAGAATTAGTTCATTACACAGCTCCGCCTTGCAGATGACCTGCGCGCAGGCTGTCAAGCGCGGCACCT
>CAWASY010000098.1:0-9886 GCA_963784505.1 uncultured beta proteobacterium
CATAACATTCGCTGTGCATCGCGTGTTCATGAACATATTCTGCACGCACCGGCTGAAAGGTACCCGCACCCACATGCAAGGTCACATAGGCGATTGTCACGCCCTTGTCGCGCAAAGCCTGCAACATCGCGTCATCAAAGTGCAATCCCGCCGTAGGCGCTGCTACCGCACCCGACTCACGCGCAAATACCGTCTGATAGCGCTCATCATCCGCAGCTTCTGCCGTATGGGTAATATAGGGCGGCAGAGGCAATCGTCCGTACTGTTCCAGCAAAACCAGCACCGGCGTATCGGTTTGAAAACGCAGATGGAAAAATTCCCCTTCGCGCCCCAGCACTTCTACTTCCAGCGCATCTGCCATACCCGCTGGGGGCATGTCCGAGGTAGCCCCGCCTTGCGTCGACCCTTTCGCCAACAGCAAATAACTGCCCGCTTTTGGCGACTTGCTGGAACGCACCTGTGCCCACACCTCATGCTCATTGAGCACACGCTCGATGAGCACTTCAATTCTCCCGCCGCTTTGCTTGACACCGAACAGTCGCGCCTTGATCACGCGTGTGTCGTTCAACACCAGCACATCGCCCGGATTTATTTTCGCCAACAGATCGGCAAACCGACTATCTTCCAGACCGCCATGCTGCACGCATAATAATCGGCTTGCGCCACGAAAAGCTGGCGGATGCTGGGCAATCAGCGCGTTGGGCAACTCAAAATCAAATTCATCAGTACGCATCAACAGGCAATCATTTTCACAAAGGCGAGATTGTAGTTGATATGGCTAACAGTTTCAGGGATAATGCGCCCCTCCTTGCCGGGGTGATGGAACTGGTAGACGTGCCGGACTCAAAATCCGGTGCCTGAAAGGGCGTGGGGGTTCGATTCCCCCCCCCGGCACCAAGATAAAATAGATAAGCCACTGATTTTAAGTGGCTTATCTATTTTTCCGCATTTGATGTTGCACACAACATATGCCACTTATGCCCTGTTTTGACTCTGAGTGTGCAGCATTTCAAACACGCTGCGCAACTCGACCTCGCTACCGCTCGGGACTCAAACAGTGTTGGCTCAGCCAATTTATGAATATTTGTTTCGCCGAAACAACCGTCATGCCCCGCAATCAGCTGTTTTCGTCCAAGAACACCGCCTTTTTGTGATTATCTTCGGCGGCGCACAGGGGATGAGGGTGGTGCTTACGGTGCTCAGCCGTGAAATATGAAAATGCAGCACTTACGGTTTACAACAGTAAGCTGTCGTCCAAAATCAAACTGTAGCTGACTTCAAAGGCCGAGTTGCAGGCATCCAGTCGCAAAGAACAAGCCTCATTTCTCATTGAGTCGCAATTATTACTCCTATTTACAACTGGAGAATCCGTTCAGACACCATAAACGCTTCAGAGTGTCGAAAGCAGCACATTTTCGCGCAGCTTTTTGAGTTGATCTCTGAAATCGCACGCCTTCTCGAATTCCAGATTTTTAGCGGCCAGCAGCATTTCTTGCTCCAAGCGCGCAATTTCACGCGATACCTGTTTCGGCGTCATCGCCAGGTACTTTTCACGTTCGCGTGCCACCTTCTGCACAGCTTTGGCCTCATCCGGCTCATAAGCACCTGCAATGATATCCACAATGCGCTTCTGGACGCCCTGCGGTGTAATGCCATGCGCGATATTATGTGCGACCTGTTTGGTGCGACGACGCGCTGTTTCATCCATTGCACGCCGCATCGAATCGGTGATCTTGTCGGCATATAAAATTGCCGTGCCGTGCAAATGGCGCGCAGCACGACCGATGGTCTGAATAAGCGAGCGTTCCGAGCGCAAAAAGCCTTCCTTGTCCGCATCGAGAATTGCCACCAGCGAAACTTCCGGTATATCCAGCCCTTCGCGCAGCAGATTGATGCCGATCAGTACATCGAACACCCCCAGTCGCAAATCGCGAATAATCTCGACGCGCTCAACCGTTTCGATGTCCGAGTGCAGATAACGCACTTTAATCGCGTGCTCGGTTAAATATTCGGTCAGATCCTCCGACATGCGTTTGGTCAGCGTGGTAACCAGTACACGTTCGCCGGCGTCAATTCGTGCGCGAATTTCCGACATCAGATCGTCTACCTGATTGATAGCCGGACGTACCAAAATCACTGGATCGACCAGTCCCGTGGGCCGAACAAGCTGTTCGACCACTTGCCCTGCATGCTCGGCTTCATAAGTTGAAGGCGTGGCCGACACAAATATGGACTGCCGCATGATGCGTTCGAATTCATCGAAACGTAGCGGCCTGTTATCCATCGCGGACGGCAGCCTAAAACCATAATTGACCAGATTTTCCTTGCGCGCACGGTCGCCCTTGTACATCGCGCCCACCTGCGGAATCATCACGTGGCTCTCGTCGAGAAACATCAACGCGTTAGGCGGCAGATAATCGAGCAAGGTGGGCGGCGGATCGCCGGGGTTGCGTCCTGAAAGATGTCTGGAATAATTCTCGATCCCCTTGGTAAAACCGATTTCGCTGAGCATTTCCAGATCATGACGCGTACGCTGTTCTATGCGCTGCGCCTCTATCAGTTTGTTTTCGCGTAGGTAGAACGCGATGCGCTCGGCAAGCTCCACCTTGATGGTCTCGATGGCAGTCAGCACCGTGCTGCGCGGCGTGACGTAATGACTGGACGGATAAACCGTGTAGCGCGGTACTTTTTGCAACAGATGGCCGGTGAGTGGATCGAACAGGGTCAGCGTCTCAACCTCGTCGTCGAATAAACTGATGCGCAGCGCCAGTTCGCTGCTCTCCGCCGGAAAAACATCGATTACCTCTCCCCTCACCCTGAATTTTCCGCGCGAAAAATCGATGTCGTTGCGCTCGTACTGCATCTCGATCAGGCGCTTGATCACGTCGCGCTGGTGCATTTTTTCGTTGTTGCGCAGATGCAATATCATGCCATGGTAATCGACCGGATCGCCAATACCGTAGATCGCCGACACGGTCGCGACAATGACGCAATCCTCGCGTTCTAGCAACGCCTTGGTCGCAGACAAACGCATCTGTTCGATCTGTTCATTGATCGAGGAATCTTTTTCGATGAAGACATCGCGCGAGGGCACATAGGCTTCTGGCTGATAATAATCATAGTAGGAGACGAAATATTCCACCGCATTTTCCGGGAAAAATTCGCGAAATTCTGAATACAACTGGGCAGCCAGCGTCTTATTGGGCGCCATCACCATTGCAGGGCGACCGCAACGCGCGATCACATTGGCCATCGCAAAGGTTTTACCGGAGCCGGTCACACCCAGCAAGGTCTGGAATGCCAGACCGTCGTTAATACCCTCGACTAATTGTTCGATTGCTGCGGGCTGATCGCCGGCAGGTTCGAAAGGCTGGTGCAGCCGGTAGGGACTATTGGGGAAAGTTTTAATATTTGTCATCGTCTGTATGGGAAAATCCGGGAGAACTTTCCAACTATACAGAAAATTGCCGCGCCATACCCATTCCGGCGCGGCGCAGTGTAACCGTTACATGGACGTGCCGAATGAAGCAAGGGTGGGAATTGCGACGATGAACGACAGTATCCCTGCTACTACCCAACGCACAAATTTAGCAACAGCCGAAAATGCATTTTTCATTTTGACACCTCATAGTATTTATTACGATACCCATTTCATCGCAAACCGACAGGTCGGCATGCAACGATGGGCTCAATTCAGATAAGCTGACATGCAGGAAGTTCCATCTTATGCCAAAAGAATACAAAAATAGTTGGTTATTGCAGGATAAAGATGGACAAACAGGCCTGCATGACAAAAACGGGGAATTTAGACTGATCAGCCCGGCAAAGCACGGATCGAGAGTTGCAACTTGTCCGCTGCCGCGTTGACCGCTACGTTCAAAGGTTGTGCATCCGTGCCTTGCGCAGCAGGAATATTGACCATGACCTGTCCGGAAAATCGCGCTATCGCCTGAAAATGGTCAACCGAAGCGGTGGGGAGAATTGCCTGAAAATAGAGTTGTCCTGCGCGATAACTGATCGCCAGCAACCAGCTACGCCCGGACTCATGAACCTGGTAATACTGCGTGGCAATATCACCTGTTCCGGCAAAAACATCAACAATGAGCTCAATAAATTGCCTAGCACTGAGCAGCGCGGGTGCGATGGTCGCATGATAACGGCCAGGCTCATGCAGGACAATGGGTGCTTCGAGCAGGCGAGATTTTGCAGGGCGCAATGCCCATACGACCAGTGCTGCCAGCGTAACGAGAAAGAATAGTTCGTACATTTCGGGACATTAAAAAAAAGGGAGCCTGCGCTCCCTTGATGGATCAACCGCCGAGCGAAACGCGGTTGAAGGTATTGGCGCTTTCTATCCATTTCTTGACGCGATTCGCATCGCCAATCCGGGTGCTTTTTCCCACAGAATCGAGCAACACGATGATGACAGGACGGTTGCGAATCTGCGCCTGCATCACCAGGCATCGCCCGGCCTCATTGATAAAACCGGTCTTGCTCAGGCCTATGTCCCAGGATGCACTCTTCACCAGCGGATTGGTATTGTTGTAGCGCATTTCGCGCCCGCGCAAACCTTCAACTGAATGCGTCGCAGTGGTGGTGTACTGATGGATCAGCTTGTAATTTCGTGCTGCCGCAACCATCTTGACCAAATCGCTGGCCGTTGATACGTTTTCGCTATTGAGACCAGTCGGATCGCGAAAGGTGGTGTGCAGCATACCAAGCTTGCGCGCCTTAGCATTCATGGCGGCGACTGCCGCATCCGTGCCACCCGGATAATTTCTCGCCAAGGCATGGGCTGCACGATTTTCAGAAGACATCAGCGCGAGTTTCATCATCTCGCTGCGCACAAAAGTCGTGCCCACGCCCAAGCGGGAATGCGTACCCTTCAAACTGTCCATATCCGCTTCGGCTACACTAATTTCCTCACCAAGATCCGGATTCGAATCCAGCACCACCATGGCTGTCATCAATTTGGTGATCGAGGCGATTGGCGCGACCTCATCGGGATGCTTGCTATACAGCGGACGCTGTGATTGCTCATCGTAGATGACAGCAATGGCCGAACTTAATTTTGGACTGGAGACAGGCTGAAACTGCGCTAACGAAGAGCCGCTCAAATTCGTATCCAGCCTGTTCGCATAACTATCTGTCTGCACGCTCTTGGTAGTGCTGACATGGTGCGAACTGGCAGAATGACGGGAATGAAGTGTTGCCACATGCCTGTTGTGGTGTTTGGCATGATGATGTGCGGTGACTTTGGCAGCATGCCGGACGTGATGATGTGCCAGCTGCTGTCCCGCCGCTTGCGAGGTGATTCCGTAGCCCATCAGACAGCATAGCAGTAATATTTTTTTCATCTCATTTCCCCTTGCCAAATCAATGCGTCCCAGCATACCTTAATAACAATATAAATCAATAGGCAAGCGGCTCTTGTTCTATTCTTTTCTGAAGATTCCACATCTGCTCGTACGCACCTTGCTGCGCCAGCAGTTCACTATGCGTGCCGCGTTCTACAATATTACCGCGATCCATCACCAGAATCTGATCGGCATCGACCACCGTAGACAGTCGATGTGCAATAATCAGCGTGGTACGATTTTGTGCAATGCTGCGCAATTCAGCCTGAATTGCCTTCTCCGATTTCGAGTCCAGCGCCGATGTTGCTTCATCGAAAATCAGAATTGCCGGGTTTTTCAGTATTGCGCGCGCAATCGCGACGCGCTGTTTTTCACCGCCTGACAATTTCAGGCCGCGCTCACCCACCTGCGTGTCATAGCCTTGCGGCAGCGATTCAATAAATTTATGAATATGCGCTGCCTGTGCCGCCGCGATCACCGCATCACGATTCGCACCCGGCTTGCCATAGGCGATATTGTAATAGATGGTATCGTTGAACAATACTGTGTCCTGCGGAACAATGCCGATGGCTGCGCGCAAACTTTCCTGAGTGACCTCGCGGATATCCTGACCATTGATGCGCACCGCCCCCTCCTGCACCTCATAAAATCGGAACAGCAGACGCGACAGCGTGGACTTGCCAGCGCCGCTGGAACCCACCACCGCAACCGTATGCCCTGCTGGTATCGTAAAACTCACATCAAACAGGTTCTGCCTGTCTGGGTTATACGCAAAACTGACCCGGTCGAATTGTACTTCTGCCAGACCTGCCACCAGCGCGGG
The DNA here is from genome assembly GCA_963784505.1 of uncultured beta proteobacterium. Classification (GTDB taxonomy): domain Bacteria; phylum Pseudomonadota; class Gammaproteobacteria; order Burkholderiales; family Gallionellaceae; genus Gallionella. Next base: position 6,181 of record CAWASY010000098.1, read on the forward strand.
GGCTGCGGGCGCATCCGCAATTTCACGCTCCTCATGCAGCAGGTTGAACATTTTTTCCATATCCGCCAGCGCATGGCGAATCTCGCGATACACAAACCCCAGAAAGTGCAGCGGCATGTACAACTGCAACATGAACACATTCACTAGCACCAGATCGCCCACCGTCATGGTGCCTTTGACCACTTCATCTGCCGCCAGCCACATCAGCAACGTGATGCCAATGGCAATGACGACACTTTGCCCAGCATTCAAAAATGCCAGCGACGTCTGGTTGCGTACCGCTGCAGTTTCCCAATGCGCCATGTTGTTGTCATAACGGCTCGCCTCATAACGTTCGTTGCCGAAATATTTGACCGTCTCATAATTGAGCAAACTGTCGATGGCACGGCTATTCGCCTTGGAATCCAGATCATTCATGGTACGTCTGACCACCATGCGCCACTCGGTGACGAACAACGTAAAAGCGATATAGAAAATCAGCGTGATGAAGGTAATGCCGGCAAACCAGGGGTTATATTTTTTGAGCAGTATCGCTGCCACCAGACCGATTTCCAGCAGCGTCGGCAGAATGTTGAATAACATGAAATTGAGCAAAAATCCGATGCCGCGCGTACCGCGATCGATGTCGCGCGACACCCCGCCGGTTTGCCTGTCCAGATGAAAGCGCAAGCTCAGATTGTGCAGATGCTCGAATACCTGCAGGGCAACACGCCTGATTGCCCGCTGCGTGACTTTAGCAAAAACCGCATCGCGCAATTCGCCAAACAAGGTACTAAACAGGCGCAGCAGGCCATAGCCCAGAATCAGCGCCATCGGTACCATCAACACCGCATGGGATTTATCCAGCGCATCAATGATTTGTTTGAGCACCAGCGGGACGGTGACATTGGCCAATTTGGCGAGTATCAACAGGCTCATCGCCAGCACCACCCGCCCCTTGAATTCCATCAGATAGGGAAGCAGCGAACGCAGCGTCTGCCAGCCGCCACGTTGTTCGGAATGTGATGAAGAAGGTCGCATAATCTGTCAGTCCATGAGTAGGGCTCGATTATAACGCGTGCCGTGATGCATAATGCGCTCTCCTTGCCCGATTAAATCGTATGAAACCGATTGCCGCCCTCACCTATCGCGTCAGAAGCCGCCTGAACATCCTGTCCAGCCTGCTGGCGCGCAAATGGAAATCCAGCTTCTATCTCTATCTTGCAGCACTGTTTACCCTACTGATTGTGGCCGACAGCGCCTATTTCCACGTAACAGGCAACATGAGACAGGGCGCGTTCGACATGATGGTCAAATATCGCCTGATAGTACCGAAGGCCGACCCCGACATTGTGATTGTGGACATCAACGAAGCCAGTCTGGCGGCTATGTCAGGAGAGTTCGGGCGCTGGCCGTGGCCGCGTCAGGTGCTCGCCGAATTCGTCGAGCAGATCGAGCAGCAACATCCCAAGGCGGTGGTGTTCGACATCCTGTTCAGCGATGCCGATGTGTACAATCCTGACAGCGACAGCTACTTCGATGCTGCAATCGCCAAAACGAATAATACCTACTTCCCGATGCTGCGACTCGATCCTGCAGCCGACCAATCAAGCCAGCTAAAGCCTGGCATGCTGCCCGGCGTGCAGGCGCTGACTGGGGCGTTACCCGATGCCACGGTGGCCATGGTGCTGCCGCATTTCCAGTCAATTCTGCAGAGCGGCAGAATGGGATTGCACAACATTTACCCCGATATCGACGGCATCGTCCGCCAGTATCCGGTATACCGCAACGATTACGGCTGGCAAATACCGTCACTGCCGCTAACCATTGCCCGGCAGCTGTCCTACACGCAGCCCGACGCAGCCAGTGTACTGCTCAACTGGCGAGGCCCGCCCTTCAGCTACAAAACCGTCGGATTCAGTGAGCTATTCAACGATTTTTCCAGCCAAAAAAAGCAGCGGCCCGCCGATGAATTTACCGGGAAAATCGTCATTATCGGCTCGACCGCACCCAGCTTATTTGACATCAAGGCCACCCCGATCAGCCGCACCTTTCCGGGCGTGGAAATTCTCGCCACCGCCATCGACAATTTCAAACACAATGACTTTTTGCGCTTTCCTGATGCGCGCATCGCCTACCTGCTGCTTACGCTGCTTGTCATCTGGGCGACCGCATGGGGCTTTTATCGCAACGCCGGACGCGACAAAATCGACGGCCTGTTCGGCGCATCGCAATTCATACTGCTGGGCATCTCCTATGCCAGCATCAACTTTACTACCACGTACATCAACCTGACCGGCCCGGTGACAGTCGGACTGGGCTATTTCACCCTCGCCAGATTGTATGATTTCGTCACCAGCCGGGAGCTGACGCAAAACATCCTGCGCACCACCCAACAGCGTAGCGGTGAGTTTATGGGCGTGCTGATGCTAATCCAGCTGGGCGGCAATGCCAGACTGCTCAATGACAGCGCCCGCGAAAAAATCCGCCATGCGCTGGAAAAAACCGGCAATAGCGACAAGAGCGTGGAGATCATCAAGGGAAACCAGCAGGGTTTGTGGGATCTTTTCGAGGACACCCTGGCCATTTCATGGCTTTGTGATATAAACGACACAGAAAATCGTCAACGCATCGAACGGGATATTCAGATGCTCGCACAGGCCGCAGGACCGTTATTGCACAACCATTGCGCTGCGATGGAAAACGACATTACTTTTCTGGTTCATGAAGGAAGGGTAAGCGGAGGCCATACTGCTCGTGACAGCTGGAGATCGCTGTTTGCCGAAACACTTTTGCAGGGTAGTGCAGCAGAAATCGTTAATGGAAAGAATAAATCATGAAGCTACGATACACAGCAATGCTGCTCGCAACACTCATGTTCGCATCAGGCATTGCCGAAGCGGGCGAACGCGGCACGACCGTCAAGGTCGATACCCTCAAAGAGTCGCCATTTTCCGATGCTAAAATCATCTCCAGCCTGCCCGCCACGTCCACCGTTGAAATCCTGAAAAAACAGGGTGGCCGGTATCAGGTCAAAACCCAGCAGGGCAGCGGCTGGATACGCATGCTCAGTGTTCGGCGTGAGGCGTCCATGCAAAAGGACAACCAACTCGCGGGCATCGCGTCTCTGGCCTCCGGACGATCTGGAACCGGAAAAATCGTCTCCACCACCGGCATACGCGGTTTGAACGAAGAAGAACTCAAAGCCGCACAATTCGATGAAAAGCAGGTCAGCCGACTGGAATCCTATATGACCAGCCGCACTGACGCACAAAAATTCGCCAATCAGGCCAAACTGCATGCACAACAGATCGATTATCTGACTGACCCTGCATCGGGAGCGAGCAAATGAAACACCTTACCTATTTGACAGCCATCCTGCTGGCACTGGGCATCACCACCTCACAAGCCTTCGATCTCGGGCAGGAACTGCGCAATGCGGCGCGTGAAATACAAAAAACCAATGCATCACTGGGCGGCTACTCTGAAGCTGAAGAAATCGCCATCGGTCGACAGATTATTGCCCGGCAACCTGCGGGTGCAGCCCCGCTCGTGCCAGACCCCAGGCTGCAAAAATATGTCAATAATGTCGGGCGCTGGGTAGCCAGCCAGAGCGAGCGTCCCGATCTGGCCTGGCATTTCGGCGTGATTGACTCCAACGACATCAATGCCTTTGCCGCGCCTGGCGGGTACTGTTTTCGTGACACGCGGCTTGTACCGTCTACTC
>CAWASY010000099.1:0-30277 GCA_963784505.1 uncultured beta proteobacterium
TCGGACCGACCAGTCAGGCACCGCGCGTCGATGAAGCGCGGCACGAAAGTCTGTATGAATTGGAAATCGCCTTCCAGCAACTGGCAGAGCATATAAAACCCGGAGAGGAAAACAAGCAACCCTGGCTGGTAGACCGTCTGTTGCGCAACCTGCTGGTTGATCTGTCCGGCAATACGCACCGTGCCGAATTTTGCATAGATAAACTGTATTCGCCGGATAGTGCGACCGGCCGTCTGGGCTTGCTTGAATTCCGTGGCTTCGAGATGCCGCCGCATGCGCAGATGTCGTTGCTGCAAATGTTGTTGTTGCGTGCGCTTATTGCACGTTTTTGGCATACGCCCTATCAAGGCAAGCTGGTACGTTGGGGAACGGAATTGCATGACCGTTACATGCTGCCGCATTTCGTCGCTCAGGATATGCGGGACGTAGTGCTGGATTTGCAGCGTGCAGGCTATGCTTTTGAATTCGAGTGGTTCGCGCCTTTCCTGGAATTCCGCTTCCCGCGTTTCGGTACCGTGGTATATCAGGATATCGAGATCGAACTGCGCCAAGGGATCGAACCGTGGCATGTGCTGGGCGAAGAAGTCGCCGCTGGCAGTACCGCGCGCTATGTTGACTCATCGCTTGAACGGATGCAGATTGTGGTGCGTCACATGAATGACAACCGGCACATCTTGACCTGCAACGGTCGCCCACTGCCGTTGACCTCTACCGGTACGCGTGGCGAATATGTTGCAGCCGTGCGCTATCGTGCCTGGGCACCGCCATCCGGCCTGCACCCGACCATCGGCGTGCAGGCACCGCTGGTATTCGATCTGGTAGACACCTGGAGTTCACGTTCCATTGGCGGCTGCACCTATCACGTCGTTCACCCCGGTGGGCGTAACTACGACACCTTCCCGGTCAACGCCAATGAAGCCGAGGCCAGACGCGTGGCGCGTTTCTGGAATCACGGTCATACACCGGGCCTGATGCATGTACGACGCGAGGGAAGAAATCCGGATTATCCGCTGACACTGGATTTACGCCGTGCACCGGAACCGATGATGGAAGGTACGTCCAGCACACCAAATGAGGTGATGCAACAACAGTCTCAACAGTGAAATTCAGTCGGCCAGCAGAGTAAATATCCCCCGGCATACATGGATTCCCACTTTTTGCCAAGCTTTCAATCCATGATTTTGAGAAGGTAAAGATTGCAGCCATACATCCGGACTTCGTTTGAAGCAAAGCTTCTGTCCCTGATGGAATCCGCTGATCAAGTCCTCAGCAAAGCCGCGCACTCCAAGGTGCATAGCTGGAGCCAGGTTTGCTCGATCACGGTCTGACCAGTCTCGCTATCATTTCATGATGTCAGATGTCCAGACCTTGTTCGGCGCATCTGGATTAAACTGCCTATTCAGAAGGTTAGCTGCAATCTGCAGATTGTGCTTGGAGTCCGTGGTTACCTTATAGCGCCGCTTGTGTCTTGCACGAATGTCATCCTCTCGCATCAGTCGCTCCACGCGTGCCTTGGATGCAGGGAAACCGCGACCTCGCAGCTCCTCCACCATACGTGGACTGCCATAAATCCCTTTAAATTCAGCACTAATAGATTTAATGAGCGTCAGCATCTGAACATCCGACAGCCGATTTCGTTCAGGGTTTCCGCCACGCTTCCAAGCTCGATAACCGCTGACATCGACATCCAGTACCGAACACATTTCATCCAGACAAAATTCCTTGCGCCTCACATCAATCCAGGCGTACTTCACAGTATCTGTCGTAGCTCCGTACACGGCACTGCGCGCCTGTCGATTTTTTTAATATTTCACACTCCCGTTTCAGTCGGATATTCTCAGCACGCAAACGGGACAGCTCCATCTGCTCCGCTGTGACTGGCTTTGTTCCAGGACCATTGAGCTTGCCTGCCGCTTCCGCCTTCACACAGTTGCGCAGCGTCTGTTCAATCAGCCCCAAATCCTTTGCCACCGCCCCAACAGACTGGCCTGTTTTAACCTGTTTGACCGCCAACTCCCTAAACTCCGGCGTGTATTCCTGCTTCGGTATCTTCATCATCTTCCTTCAAAAGTAACGTTATTTTACGTCACCCTTGGAAGACTATCTTTCGAGGGAAGCTCATCCATTCCTGCTCCCCCAACACCAGGCTATTGTTCTCGATACGAAACGCCAGCTTTTTGGTGTGTTTTTTAAATTGCAGTTACCTGTCACCTATTTGTTTGCTGACAGATTTCAGGTCCTTTGCACGAGGGAAATTCAATGCGCAGTTATACTTGGGAATAGCCTGCATACAGCAGGCCATTCCGTTTGATGCAGCAAAAACTTATCTGCCGCCGCGTCCGCCACCCATACCACCGCCTTGACCACCGCCCATGCCGCCACCTTGAGCTGCACCTTGTCCACGTGATAGAGGATTATCTGGCAGGGACATATTTTTTTCCTTGGCGCGTTCTTTCATTTTCTCATGATGCTCGGCGCGAATTTTCTCTTTTTCTTCTTGCGAAGTCGCACTGCGCATCTTGTTACGCTGTTCGTTGCGTTCTTCCTGAGTCATGATCTGCTTGCCCAGCGTTTGCTGCCCCGCTGCCTGCGAAGCTGCTTGATCCGCTGCTGTAGCCAGCCCGCCGGACAGTATAAGTGCACCTGCCAAAATTGAGAGAACAGTAGCTTTTTTCATGATAAACCTCCATTTAAATGAATGACACGATACCGTACTTACCAGCTGCGACGGAACAGATTTTTTACTTTCGTCGCAAGCTTCCTGCTCTTTACAAGGCCCGTTTGATACTGACCGCACCGCGAATTTGTCCAACCGCATAACCTGTCGCCTGATCGTGTGGATATTCTTCCGTAAGTCGTGCTTTGACATTAGCCGGGATTTGCTCAGCATTGCCGTGACAGACAACGCAGCCGGGCTGCAAGGCAATTGCTTTCATATAACGATACGACTTGCCAGCAGGTTCTGTCACGATTTCACTGTACTCCATCGCTTCCGGTTTTTCACCCGCCGCTGCGCGCTTCTCGAAATCCTGCAACACCTTCTGTTCCCATACGTCAGCCGTGCCGAGCAATGGATTGCGCACCTTCAATGAAACACGGGTCAGCTTCCAGCCATGCTGACGGGAAATATCGCCAGCCATTTTCGGTGCAATGTCGCGGCAAACGCCAATCGCAGATTCAGGGCCGTCATCGGCAACCGCTTTCTGGTTAGCCGCACCCAGTTGTTTCAGAAACGGTATAGCCGCTGTACGGCTGTCGTCCTGATATTTATTAAGGTCTTCAGCCATGGCAGGTACAGCAAAAAGGGCAAGGAGGATCAAGGCAGTCTTTTTCATGTTATTTCCTGAAAGCATTTATCGAATTGTCAGCTTAAATCCGGGCACAGCCAGTGTCTGTGATAAACATCACACAGGTGAAAAATCAAAATTTTCCACCTTGTCAGCGGGTCCCATCAATATAGTTCCGTCATTCGCAGCTCATTGGGTCGTTCGGAACATCATGCCACACGCTTACCATTGCGTGTAGCGATCAGGCTGGCCGCCACCGAGGCACCGATAATCACAACCACGAACGCCAACGAGGCTTGTGTCGGCACATGATACCAAGGGACGATCAACATCTTCGTGCCGATGAAGGTGAGCACCATGGCCAGGCCGTATTTCAGCAGGTGGAAGCGATCGCTCATGTCCGCCAGCAGAAAATACAGCGCGCGCAGGCCCATGATGGCAAAAATATTGGACGTGAAAACGATGAACGGATCGGTGGTGATTGCGAAAATAGCCGGGATGGAGTCCAACGCAAATACCACGTCGGAAACCTCCACCAGAATCAGAACCAGAAACAGCGGCGTGAAATAGCGCACGCCGTCCTTCATTACGGTGAATTTCTCGCCATGATGACCATCCGATATACGTAAATGGCGACGCGCGAATTTGAGCACCGGGTTCTTTTCCAGGTCCGGTTCCTTCTCCGCCATAACCAGCATGCGTATGCCTGTAATCAACAGAAAGGCGCCGAAGAAATACAGCACCCAGTGAAATTCGCGCACCACCCACGCCCCGGCAAGAATCATCACCGCGCGCAGCACGAGTGCGCCAAGCACACCATAGACCAGTGCTCGGCGCTGATACTCGGGGGCAACGTGGAAGGCGCTGAAAATCATCAGGAACACGAAGACGTTGTCCACCGACAGGGATTTCTCGATCACGTAGCCAGTGAGAAATTCCACGGCCTTGGCATTGGCAACTTCAGATCCGAGTGTGCCGTTCAGGTGCCACCACAGCAGGCCAATAAAGAGCAGCGCCAAGGATACCCAGACCAGCGACCAGCTGGCCGCTTCCCTGACACTGACCTTGTGCGCCTTGCGTCCACCAAAGACGAACAAGTCGAGAGCCAGCATGCCCAGCACGAAGACGATGAACATGCCCCACATCCACAGTTCGCCGATATTATTCATGTGCATTCCCTTGCTGATTATTCACGGTCTCGATTTCAAGCCGACAGATCCTTGCACAAGCGATGGAACTCGCTCACTTCGGTGACCCACAGCACCCCATCGCCCGACTGTCCGGTATGCGCGTGCTGGTGAATCAGTCGCACAATATCCGCCACCAACTCGTCCGGCGCAATAATTTCCAGTCGCACCTTGTCCGAAAAATCGGTCAACTCGGCGCGCAGGGTTTTGTGTGATTCGACCCCGGCATGCTGGCTGCACCCTTGCACGCGTGAAATGCTCATGCCCGGAAAGCCCGGCAGCGAGCGGAACGCGTCGCGGATGCGCTCCAGTCGCTTGGGTTGAATAATGACTTTGATCTCTTTCATCGCATCTTCTCCTTATGCCTCAATGGGCTTTTCCTCGAACCATTTATACAACGTCGGTAGCACCACCAGCGTGAGCAGCGTGGAGGTAATCAACCCGCCGATCACCACAATCGCCAGCGGTCGCTGAACTTCCGAACCCGGCCCCGTGGCGAACAGCATCGGAATCAGTCCCAGCATCGCCACCGTGGCGGTCATCAGCACCGGGCGGAAACGCTGCCGACAACCCTGAAGGACTGCATCTGCCTGCGACATGCCGTCGTCGCGCAGACTGCGTATGTAAGATACCAGCACCACGCCGTTCAGCACCGCGATCCCCCAAAGTGCGATGAAGCCCACCGAGGCCGGTACCGACAAATACTCACCGCTGACAAACAGCGCCACTACGCCGCCAATTGAGGCGAACGGCAGCACCAGAATGATGAGTGTCGCGTAACGCAGCGAGCCGAACAACAAAAACAACAGGAAGAATATCGCCGCGACGGTCACCGGTACGATAATTTTCAGATGGCCCATCGCGCGTTCCATATTCTGAAACTGACCGCCCCATTCCAGATAATAACCTTCCGGCAGCTTAACCTTGCCGTCCACCACCTGCTGCAACTCGGCAACAAAACTGCCCAGATCGCGATCTTTTACATTTACCCCGATCACGATGCGGCGTTTACCTTTTTCGCGACTGATTTGCGCAGGCCCGTCCACAACGCGAATGGCTGCCAGATTTTCCAGCGCCACCATGGCTCCTCTGGGCGAACTGACTAGCAAACCGCGTATGCTCGCGACATCATTGCGGAAGTTTTCCGGCAGACGCACGACTGCGCTGAAGCGACGCTCGCCCTCGTAAATTTCGGTGGCGACCTTGCCGCCGATGGCCGCCTCAATCACATCGTGTATGTCCGAGACGTTGATGCCGTGCCGCGCGATTGCCTGACGGTCGATGTCGATGGACAGATACTGTTGACCCGTGACCCGCTCCACGCGCAGATCCTGCGCGCCTTTGACCGATGCAGCTATACGGGCGATGGCGTCGGCCTTCTGCTTGAGCATGTCCATGTCGTCACCAAACAGTTTGATCGCGACATCCGAGCGTACCCCGGTGACCATTTCATCCACCCGGTCAGAGATCGGCTGGGCCATTACAATCTGCGCACCAGGCAAGGTCATCAGTTTTTCCTTGATACTGGCGGCGATCTCGTCCTGGCTCCAGCCCTTGGGCCACTCGCTGCGAGGTTTCAGACTGACAATCGGGGTTGACTCGTTTTGCCCTTGCGAGTCGGCTGGACTCTCGCCGCGCCCCACGCCCGAGACGGCGGATTTGACGCCCGGCACCTGCATCACCAGACGCATCGCCTCCATTTCCATCTTGATGGATTCTTCCAGCGAAATGTTCGGCGCACGGTTAATCCCCGGCACGATGGAGCCTTCCTTCATCTCGGGGATGAAAGCTGTACCGAGGAAGGGCAACAGCAGCACGGCAATCACGAATGAACCGGTTGCGACGATAATAGTCTTTTTTCCGTTGTTCATCGTCCAGTCCAGCAGCCGCAGATAAGGTTTTTTGGCTAGCGCCACCAGACGCGTGTCGTGTTCATCTTTCCCGACCAGCAAGTAGGAGCACAGCACGGGCGTGAGGGTCAGTGACAAAATCAAGGAGACGAACAGCGCGATGGCGATGGTGAAGGCCAGCGGGGCAAACATCTTGCCTTCCATGCCTTGCAGGGTCATCAGCGGCAGAAACACCAGGATGATGATGCCGACGCCAAATGCCACGGGTGTCGCCACTTCCTCTGCGGCTTCGAGTACCACCCGCACCCGACTCATCCCTCGGCCCTTGTTTTCGGCCAGACGCCCAAAGGCGTTTTCCACGACCACCACCGAGCCATCGACGATCAGTCCGGTGGCAATGGCAAGGCCGCCTAACGACATCAGATTGGCAGAGATGCCGTAATGATTCATCACCATGAAGGTGAGCAGCGGCGTCAGTATCAGGCTGGCGACCACGATCAAGGAGGAGCGCACATCGCCCAGAAACAGAAACAGCACCACGATTACCAGGAAGATGCCCTCGATCAGCACCTTTACCACGGTATGTAATGCGGCATCTACCAGTTCACTGCGATCGTAATAAGGGACAATCTTCAGTCCGTCTGGCAGCATGCCCTTGTCGTTGATCTCACGGACACGGTCCTTGATGCGCGACACCACCTCCTTGGCGTTACCGGCACGGATCATCATCACCACGCCGCCCGTCGATTCGGTCACGCCGTTTTTCAGCAGTGCGCCGTAGCGCACATCGTGTCCGATAGTGACCTCAGCCACATCGCGCACGAATACCGGCACGCCGTCCTGCTCTTTTAACACAATGCTGCGAATATCGTCGAGACTCTGCACCAGACCGATGCCGCGTATCAGGTACTGTTCGGCATAATGAGGCAGTACGCCACCACCGGAGTTGGCGTTGTTGCTCGCCAGCGCCTGATAGACTTCCTGCAAAGTGATCTTGTAATGGCGCATGCGGTCCGGATTGACCAATGCCTGATACTGCTTGACATAGCCGCCCTGGGAATTGATCTCGGCCACGCCGGGAATGCCGCGCAGCAAGGGGCGCACCACCCAGTCCTGCGCGATACGGCGCTGCGTCAACTCTTCCACGCTCAAGGCGCGATCACCGTCATCGGGGCGTTCCAGCGTGTACTGGTAAACCTCGCCCAAGCCCGTGGATAAGGGCCCCAGTGTCGGCGCAACACCTTGCGGCATGCGTCCGGTCACTTCAATCAGCCTCTCCATCACCAGCTGACGGGCAAAATAGACGTCTGTGGCATCGGTAAAGACCAGCGTGATGAGCGATAAACCGGGTTTGTTGAGCGAACGCATTTCCTCCAACCCGGGCAGACCGGTCACGGCCATTTCCAGCGGTACCGTAACGAAGCGTTCGACCTCTTCGGGGGAACGCCCCTTGGCCTCTGTGGCGATCTGCACCTGTACGTTGGTCACATCAGGAAAGGCATCCACCGACAATTTGCTTGTCGCATCCAGCCCGAACGCGACCAGACAGACTGCCACAACCAGCAGCACCAGGCGCTGCTTGAGTGCTGCGCGTATCAATGATTCGAGCATATCAACCTTCCAATTCTTTACGTTTTCGCTCGTTATTGAGGTGAAACGCGCCATCGGTGACGATCATCTCGCCCGCCTTGAGTCCGCCCAGCACCGCAACCTGGCCGTCATTTTCCTGACCCAGCGTGACGTGACGCAGTTGAAAGCGGCTTTTGTCCAGCTGAACGAAGACATAATCCCTGTTTTCTTCGCGCACCACCGCAATCACCGGCACCATCAGGCGGCGTTGCGGTGCGCTCTGAATCAGCATGGACGCTAACATTTCCGGCTTGAGCATGCGCTCAGGATTATCGACATCCATACGGATCGTTACTGTACGCTTGTCCGGATTAACCGTATCCGCGACAAAAATCAGCCGCCCCTCGATACGCTTGCCGTTCAGTGCCGGAATTTCGGCCTGCGCCACCCCACCCTTTTTCACCGTGGCCCCCTGTTGCTCAGGCACCTCGGCCACCAGCCAAACATGGGACAAATCAGCCACGGTAAACAGCGCATCCGCTGGCTGCACCACCTGACCCTGTGTCAAATTGCGCTCAATCACCGTACCAGCCAGCGTGGCGGTGATGGAAGACAGTGAATGCACCGAACGTGTTTCTGCCAGCTTTTCAATCGCGCCCGGCGTCACACCTAGCACGCTAAGCTGGTCGCGGGAGGCATACAATTCGGCCTGTGCCTGGGACAGTTCACTTTCGCGTTTTTGCAACTCCGCAGCGCCGATGACGTCGGAGGAAAACAACAGCTTTGCTCTTTCCACAGCACGTCGCTGCAAGGTCTCCTGGGAGAGCGCCTTCAAATAAACCAGTTGTGCGGTGGATAGTTCAGTGCTGTGCAGGGTAGCGAGTACCTCACCGTGCCGCACACGCTGACCCAGTGCGGCATCAATTTGCGTTACGCGCCCGGTCACAGCCGCCCCAATACGTGCTACCCGCTGCTCATCGACCGCCACTCGTGCAGGAACACGCAACATGTCAACCGCATCGCTTTCCTGCGCCGCCATAATCGTTAATCGTTGCAAGAATTCCGGCTGAACGGTTACCATCGAAGGATCCGCTACGGTGGCAACCGGGGATTTTTGTTCATCTTTGGCTGTACAGCCCGCCAGTAGAACAATAAATAGAATCAAAAACAGGGTAATTGGGTGTTTCATAGTAGATCTCCGGCATTGCCGCGCAGCCTTTCAATTTCAGTCAGCGCAGCTTGCAGTTCATAACGGGCATTGATAAAGTCCAGGCGGGTGGTACGCAAAACGCGTTGCGCATCCAAATAGTCGAGAATGCCGCGCTCGCCATAACGGTAAGCAGCTTCTGCAACCTGCATGGCGGTTTCGGCATGGTGCATCAGCCCGGACTCGAAGGTGTGCAACTGGCGCTGTGCGATCTGATAACGGCCCATTGCCTGATCAAGATCAGACAGCAGCGCTAGCCGAATGCGATCCTCATCGGCATGTGCGCGCTCCAGATTGGCGAACGCTTCGCCAACCTGACCGCCGCGCCTGTCCCACAGGGGGAATGGCATTATCACGCTGACCCGCCACAGGTTCACGTCGGGGTGTTGTTCCGCGCTCCATCTGAGCGTCGGTTGCGGGATGCGCAAACCGCGCTCCTGCTCCAGCCTGGCCTCTGCACGCCGTGTTTCAGCATTGGCGGCTTTCAGTAATGGCTGGCGCATCAGCAGCGCTTCGCGCAATACGCCCAGTGCCGGCAAATCCGCCGACAAAGCGGGGGCCGCGATAATCTCCATCTGATCGTCTAAGGGAGCCGCAATCAGGGCGCGCAGACGATCCTTCGCCTGATGAATCCTGATCTGTGCGCCCTGCAATAGATTTTCTGCTGCCTGTGTCTCGGCATCTGCCTTGACCAGTTCGTAGCGCGAAGCTTCGCCAACATCGACTTTCAATTTAACCCGTTTGCGAATCTGTTCTAGTAAAGCTCGCCCCTGTTCGGCCAGTTGCGCCTCTTCTTCACGGCGCTGAACGTCGAGAAAGCTCAGTTTGACCTGGGCATACAGGCTCAGTCTCGCATCCTCAAATAATGCCGAACTGGATGACTCCCCCGCTTCCGCCGCCCGTTGACGGGCGCTACGCACCATAGGCAATTCGACTGGTTGAGAAATGGTCAGCGCGCGGTTGCGACCAACTTGCCCAGTTGCGGGCAGCAAATGCGAATTACCGCTACCGAATTCGATTTCCGGATTAGGATACGCGCCAGCGCTTTCCACAGCGGCTTGAGCAGCATGTAACTGACCACCTGAAACCCTGAGCACAGGATTGTTTTTTTCGGCAAGCAACAATGCCTGCGGCAATGAAAGCGGTGCCGCACAGGCGGATACCACAAGCACTCCGTATAGAAGTGCAGCACCCATGATGGGGTGCAAATTGAAAGTTTTCATGTTTGAACCAAAGAATAACCAATATACCGCCCAAGGCAGCCTATGCGACACCGGACAAGACGGCGTCAATCAAAAATGGTTAAACAAGTTCTGGAGGGGGAAGATCAGGGGGGAGCGGATCACTTTGTGCGAACACTGCATTAGGAATGCGCGGGAGATTTCCCGGAATGCGCTTAACTTCGAAAAGTGACGTGAAAAATAAAACGGCAAGGCTATCGTGTGTGTCATCCAGATCATCACCGATATCCATCGACAAAACAGCACGGCCCATAGGCTCGCTATCCGTCCCGACGATGTGCTGCCCACTGTTTATACACAGCGTGAACAGTAACAGGAGGGCGACAAAGCGCCGAAGAAATGGGGAAATGCACGATAACATGCGCGGATTATATGCTATTCCACGTTTGCAACACATGGGGAATTTGTGCTAACGGAAAATTCAGATAAGGGGGATGTTGCTTGTCGATTTTCGACATCCCGACAAATAACAAATCGTCCAGTTTTATTCACCTGCCTGCGCCTGATTTGGGGTGATAGGCACAGCACTTGAAAGGTTGTAAGTATTTTTCCCTTGCGACTTGCTCAAATACATCGCAGCATCTGCAGCCACCAGCAGGGAATCCAACTCGCAGGCATTGTCCGGATAAACAGCAACACCCACGCTCACCCCGATGAGACATTCCTGAGCACCAGGGAGTTTTATCTTCTGGGTGAGTGACTGTATGAGCTTTTCGGCAACGGCTACCGCCTCATCAGGTGAGTCCAGACCGCCCACCATGGCGACAAATTCGTCTCCACCCAATCGAGCGATCGTATCCACCTCACGCATACACGCCAGCCAGCGATTTGCAACGGTTTTTAAAACGGCATCGCCCGCTTCATGCCCATAACTATCATTAACGAGTTTGAACCCATCAAGGTCAAGGAACAGCAATGCGACATGTTTGGCGCTCCGCTTGGCTTGCAAAAGTGATTTTGAGAGCCGGTCAATAAAAAGAGAACGGTTGGGCAAATCGGTCAATTGATCAAAATTGGCCTGATGCCAGACCAGGGCCTGAGACTTTTTCTTTTCCGTGATGTCAACTTGATAGGTGATCAATAGCGTACCCAGTTCGGGATGCTCAAACGTGGAAACGTTCGCGTAAGTCCAGAGCGTCGAGCCATCCTTTTTCTGGTTCAATACCTCCCCACTCCACACATCATACTTTTTGAGCGTTCCAATGATTTCAGCGGCAGTGTCTTCTGGCGTTTTGTCCGTGGGGGAATTAATGATGGAAATATTCTTGCCTGTTAATTCGCCGGGGGCATAACCGAACAACATTTCAAATCGCTTGTTGGCGTAATGTATGGTGTTATCGCTTGTCTTGATAAGGGCGATCCCCTCTGCGGCATTGGTGGTGATTTCGCTTTGCAGGCGTAATGCTTCATCTGCTGTCTTGATACGCTGGTACGTACGGGCGTTCTCGATGGACAAACCACATACTCCAGCGATGGACAAAGCTAAATTAAGGTAATGTTCGCGAAATTGCGGCAAGGCCAGCTTTTCGATGGCGATCAGGCCCAATATTTGTTCGCCGTGTGTGATGCGCAGCAAAAATCCCAGTTCGTCATCTGTCCACGCATACTCCGAATCCAGCTCCTGCATCTGCTTCAGTAGCGCGGATGGGATAGTGTGCACAGGGTTGGGTAGCCCATTTTCGATCTTCAGATAATACAGCTCCTGCGGAGCAAACAGCATACGGAAGAGTTCTTCGATGGAAGCGATGGCCTCGGCTTCCGTCATGACCTGCGCCAGACGGGAGAGGCAATCCATCGCCGTGAGATGATCGGCCAGCTCCTGGGCGTACTGGTTATTCCGCATACGGGCTGTGCGCTGCGCCTGTTCCAGCCGCCATTCCATCACCGCCCTGAAAAGCAGGAGCCGGAGATGGTCGAGACCGACGGCAACGCGAGTCGCGGACAGGTTCACCACTGCGGCAAATTCTGCCAAGCGGACGGGCGCTTGCGGCTCTATGCCGGTATCTAGCAACACCAACTCACGCGCGAAATCATGGAAAAACGCTTGCGCGTTATCCTTGGTAAAGCCCATTTCGGTCAGGCGTTCCGGCCAATTTTCCAGCCAAGCCGGGGTAAGCAGATAAGCGCCGCGCTCGATGGCATCGTCGACCAACGTGGCACCCGCCACAAGGTGAAAACATTGCGCTTGCCGCAGCAAACGAACCGGCGGCCAGTTAGCAGGCTGCTCACCCAGCTCGTCCAGGCAGACGCGACCCAGTATCACTACCTGCGTGCAGTCCTCACCGAGCAAGGAACGCAACGCTTCCCAACTCGCAGCAGGATGCCCGCAACGGGCAGGGAAAGCAGCAACAGCCACGTCATCCCATCCTTCAGCCGCAACAGCGGCGGCGATCTCGCGCTGAAAATAGTGGCAGCCCAAGATGTAAAGCTTGCCGGAAATAGTGGCGGGAATACTCATCATCGGCACCTTATTCGATCCAGTCCAGCGGGTAGCGTCCCCAACGCTCCACGGCGTCGCCGATGGCCAGCAACACATCGTCCGGTACCTGCCACGGTATTTCGCCATGGTTATCGGCCAGGATAAAACCGCCGCCACGCCCAGCCTTGGCAATAGCGCGCTTCACCTCTGTCTCGGCCTGTTCCGCAGTCCAGCGCCGCATTTCTACGCCGTTAAGATTGCCCAGCAAGGTGAGCTTGCCACGGGCGGCAGCCTTGAGTTCTGCCAAATCCTCCAACACGCTGATTCCCGCAATGGCAGTGCCGGTAGCGGCGAGGTCAGCCATGATAGGCAGGCCGCGCCCGGAAGACAAATGGATGGCGGTAGGGCCATTGATGCGCGCCAGCGTGCGTTTGGCGACCTGATGCCCGGTCTTGAGATAAAGTTCGCGAGGCGTAATGGTGCAAGAAGCGACCGGGTCGAAATAACAGATGGCGGTTGCGCCTGCCGCCAGTTGCGCGTTACTCCATTCCACGCAGAATTCCTCATTTTCATACATCAACCGTTTGAACCGTTCTGGCTGCTCGTAGATCAGCTCGATGTAGCGGTCGAACCCCATCTGCATGACGGGCAGCGAAAAAGGAGAGATAGCCACGCCAACGATAGGCACGCTATCTCCCACCTGTTCCTTCAATTGGCTTATGGTGTCCAGAACCCGCATCAGACTGGGCGACTCGGCCACGCGCGGTGCTTGCAGGGTATCGATGTCGTACGGATGACGGATGATAGGCGGGCCGGCATTTGGTGGGCAGTCCAGTTGAAAGATGGTTTTGCCGCCCCAAGCCTCGACTTCGATGGGTGCATAGAAGAAGGGGTAGAGACAATCGCTGCGGTATTTTTTTAGCAGCCGCATCTGGCCTTCAACGACATTTTTAGCGCAGGAAAAATATTCCTCTATGGTCAGCCCCAGCTCCTTGGCGCCGTGCAGTGTGGTCAGCAGAAACAGCGGCACGCGGTCCGGTTCCTTGTGGCGGAGGGTGGTCAACACCCGTTGCATGGAATTCATGCCATCTCTCCCGCCCAGCGCTGGACAATGGTTACGGCATCGGCAGCCGACAAGCCCATGGCATCGGCCCCGACTTCTTGCCATAGCTGATGATCGAACTGGAACGGGGCGCCGCCCACCAGTATCTTTACCTGATAACCCCGAGCGTCGAGCGCATTGCGCAACTCACGTATCTTGAGGGCGGAAGGCAACATGAGCACCGAGATTAGCAAGACGCGTATCCGGTCGGTGATGACCCGCTCCAGCAGTTCCTCCACATCCATACGGCCATAATTGAACAGCTCGAAGCCGCTGGCGCGCATGACAGAGTAGACGATACGTTTCCCCAGCATATGGTAATCATTGAGCACCACGATTGCCTGTCGCGGCTGGTTTTTGCGGTCAGGATCGCTGGGCGGAAGAACACGCTCCACCAACTTTTCACAAAAGCGCCCGCTCATGTAAATTTGAGAAAGTGCGATGTCCCCCTCTTTCCAAAGTTGGCCAATCTCTACTAGCGCCGGCACAACGAGTTGCTCCACAGCTTCGATAGGGGAGTGTCCGGATAATGCCTGCTGGAATAAGGCATTAGCTTTGATCTGATCAAGCGATACCAACGCGTCCCGAAATTTTCTTATTAGTATTTCCATGATAGTGGCACGATGCGTTCAAACAAGTCCTCGCTCATTGTAGCGGGGAATCATGGGGTGATTTGTCTTAACCACGCGCCAACTATAGGCTTTTATCCTTGTTGTGGCAATCAAGGCTATGCCCGTTCATAACTTCATCGGATTGCGATTATCCGTTATCTGAAATTGGTTAACCAGAAAGCGCAACTTTTGCGAACCCTCACGACTGCTTGCAATCGCAAAATTCAAATCCTCCAGGGATACGCTCATCAAATCCGCTGCCTTGGCCACCCCTTGCACCCGGCTGCCACTGCCTGAAGAGCTCGCAGCAATCTGCGCAATAAGGGCAAACATGCGCTCGACCACCTCATGCGAACCAGAATTATCGGAAGCTGCTTCTTCCGCCAATCGCAACCCCTCCTCCATCCCGATCGCACCTTGCTCCATAATGGACACCGCATCCCGCGCCTTGCCCTGCACGGCAGAAATCATCTGGTTGATTTCGCTCGTTGCCCCACTGGTGCGTTCTGCCAATTTACGCACTTCATCCGCAACCACCGAAAATCCTCGTCCATACTCTCCTGCTCGCGCCGCTTCGATTGCCGCATTCAATGCCAATAAATTGGTCTGGTTGGCAATCGAACTGATCACCTTGGCAATATCGCCTATCTGTTCTGTGCTTGCGCTAAGGGAATAAATGGTCTCGGACGAAGCCTTGATCGAGTCACGAATACCTTCAGTTCGATTCTGTACCATGGTCAGTTGCACTTTCGCCCGATCCGTTGCCAGTTGCATTGCAACGCGCATGTCACTCGTTGTCAGCGTCGCCTGTTTGATGTCGCTCATCTGTGATTCCAGCGCATGCAAAATATCCTGCACCGCAACGAGCACTTCATTGGTCGCGACCGTCGCCTGCCTGTTGCGTGCCTCCATACACACCTGATTACTGAACATTCCATCCGTTCCATGGCGAATATTCCCGACAGTACGGTCGATATTGTCGATCAGACTATTTATCCATTGCGCCAGTATCCCCGCCTCGTCGCGGCTGGCATCGTGCCTGTCCAGTCGCTGGGAAAGATTGCCATGCCCTTCTGCGGCATTCCGGATGACTGAAACCATGCCGCGCAGGCGTATTGCAACCGGATTGATTGCAAATCGATGCAACATAAAGCCACCCATGGCAAACAGCGCACAGCATAGCCCGACCATGATCAACGCATCTGGTTTGAAAACAATGGCAGTACCCAGGCTGATTGCCGTCATGCCAGCCAGTATCGCCATATAGACGTAAATCATCCGGTAACTCAGTGTGCGGAAGCGATATACCTCTTCGAGATCCGCCTCACACATCATGCCCCATAAATCAGGGGAACCGGGCAGGGAAAAAGTGATGCCCTTGCCTATTACGGGTATGTGGCGATAATCGGAATAGCCAGGGTAAGTCACAAAGGTATTCTGACCGCATCGAATGGTCTCACGAACCCCCGGATGCAACTCCTTGGTGGCAGGATCATTGAAGATCAATTCTAATTCGGTGTGATTCCTGACGGATACCGTACCAAAATCCGTATGCACCCCCTGTTTCAGGTTGTCGCCCATACTGAATGTTGTATCTTCAAACCTTGAACGCGACAGCGCGGTACCCGGCTTGATCCGTTCATCGAATCCGGATTTCACCATAAATAAATAGTTATCCCCGGATTCATGAAAAATATGCCCGGCCTCGCGCTGAATCAGGTCACCCAGCACATCATTGGGAACGCGGCCGCATACTGCCCCCAGCAACACCCCGTCTTTACGCAGCGGCAGATAGAACATCAAAGTCACTGCATCATGAAACTGCGAACTGGATGCGCCGATAACAAGCGTGGTCGCATCAACATAAGGACCATGCAAAAATTTATCCGTCAGCCCACGGGCTATCGACTTCGCATTAAGATCCTTCTTGCCAATCCGGTTCTGATAAGTCGAATGGAGGGTTTTGCCTTCCGCATCGATCAAGAACAGCTCCGAAAAATCGCCATCCAGTTTCAGATTTTCCACGAGCAAATTGGCATCGAACCCGGGCCATTCATGCACTATTTGCAGTGACATACTGGATAACAAATCCCATTTTTTTTCTGTCCATTCGCCGAGAATACGTACCCGGGTGGTGGCAATTGACTCGAAAATCTCCTCGACAATGGAATAACGCCATTTATTCAGATGGCATGCCCATCCCATCTTTATTTGACCTGTTTTACCCAGGTAGGGCAGCCAGTTCAACTCATCAAGAGTCAGATTCATATTTTTGCTTTTCAACATATCAGCATTACCGTTGTTTATGGTATGCAAATACAAGCAAAATTTATGCCAAAAAATAAAATTTGATTATATACAGGTCATTAAATACCAGACAATCAAAGAAGCGCACCATAACAGTGCACGACAACCTGCTACTTTGACATTAGCAGGCTGCTGAAAAAACGTGCCAATATGTCATTTTTCTAAAATAGCGTCATTGGAAAATGGGGGGATGGCGATGCGATTAAACAGCAGCAGCTTGCGGCCAGTTTCAATAGCCACCCGATGCCAGATTATCGAAACGCGTGTATTCGCCACGAAAAGCAAGCGCAACCGTACCGATCGGGCCATTACGCTGCTTGCCGATGATAATTTCAGCCTTGCCCTTGTCCGCCGAATCGTTGTTGTAAACTTCGTCACGATAAATAAACAGAATTAAATCGGCATCCTGCTCGATTGCGCCGGATTCACGCAGATCCGACATCACCGGGCGCTTGTTGGGGCGCTGCTCCAATGAACGATTGAGCTGCGACAGCGCCATAACGGGACATTGCAACTCTTTTGCCAAACTTTTAAGGCCGCGAGAAATTTCGGATATTTCCGTGGCGCGATTTTCGCTGGCCTTACCCGCATTCGAACTCATCAGCTGCAAATAATCCACCACGATCAATCCCAGCTTGCCGTGCTGCCTGTGCAGGCGTCGCGCACGCGCGCGCAGATCAAGCGAAGATAGCGCCGCCGACTCATCAATGAACAGCGGCGCATCATTGAGCCTCCCCAAAGCGTGGGTCAGCCGCCCCCAATCATCATCCTGCAACTTACCCGAGCGCAAATCATGCTGATTGAGCTTGCCCACCGAGCCCAGCATACGCATCGCCAGTTGTGCAGCGCCCATTTCCATACTAAAAATCGCTACCGGCAAATTGCTATCCAGCGCAATATTTTCGGCAATATTGATCGAAAATGCGGTCTTACCCATACTCGGACGGCCTGCCACAATAACCAGATCGCCGGCTTGAAGACCGGAAGTCATTTTATCCAGATCGGCAAAACCGGTCGGCGTACCGGTCACATCGCTGTGATTATCGCGACCATAGAGCGTCTCAATGCGCTCAACCACCTGTGTGAGCAGGGGCGGCATGGACATAAAGCCCTGCTTGCCCTTGTTGCCCGCCTCCGCAATTTCGAACACCATCCCTTCTGCCTCATCAAGCAATTGCGCCGCATCGCGACCGGTCGGATTGTAGGCGCTGGCCGCAATATCCGTACCCACTTCAACCAGCTTACGCATAATGGAGCGCTCCCGCACAATCTCGCCATAACGGCGAATATTGGCAGCGGTCGGCACGTTTTGCACCAGCGACCCCAGATAGGCAAGGCCGCCCGCCTTGTCCAGATCGCCTGCGGTTTCCAGCGATTCAGCGACCGTGATTACGTCCACCGGTTTAGCCTGCTCACTCATGCGTACGATTTGACGATAGATCAGACGGTGTTCGCGGCGATAAAAATCATCCTCGGTAATCAGATCGGCAATCTTGTCCAGGGCGCTGGAATCGAGCATCAACCCGCCTAGCACCGACTGCTCTGCTTCCACCGAATGCGGGGGCAGTTTTATCTGGTCGATTTGCGCGTCTGAATTGGAAAATGATTGCATGGTCAGGATCAATGGGGCTGCAGGGAGTGATATTTTACCTTGTGATGGGTAAAACCAAGAAAATAAAAAAGGACTGTTTCCAGTCCTTATTTTATTTTGCAACTTTACAACGGGTAAGACTAGTGTTCGCCGAGCACCGAAACAGTGATCTCAACGGCCACATCGGTATGCAACTGAACAGTAACCGAGTAATCACCGATCATTTTCAGGTGACCATCAGTGGTACGAACTTGTGCCTTATCAACAGCAAAGCCCTGTGCAACCAACGCGGCTGCGATGTCAGCATTCGTCACGGAACCGAACAAACGGCCATCTACACCTGCCTTTTGCGAAATCTGAACGGTTACACCCGCCAGCGCTTCGCCACGTGCCTGCGCATCAGCCAGTTTAGCCTGGTCAGCCGCCATGATTTCAGCACGACGCACTTCGAATTCAGCCATGTTGGCTGTCGTTGCGCGCTTTGCCTTGCCTTGTGGGATCAGATAGTTACGAGCGTAACCGTTTTTGACCTTGCACACATCACCCAATTGACCCAAATTGGTCACTTTTTCCATCAAAATTATTTGCATGTCTGCTCCTAGTGCAAATCAGTATAGGGCAGCAAAGCCAGGAAACGCGCGCGCTTCACTGCAGTACTCAATTGACGCTGGTAGCGTGTCTTGGTACCGGTGATACGTGCTGGAATCAGCTTGCCATTTTCCGAAATGAATTCCTTGAGGATATTCACATCCTTGTAATCTACTTCTGCAATTTTCTCGACTGTGAAGCGGCAGAATTTGCGACGCTTGAACAGATTATTGCGAGAAAAACGCTTTTTCTTGTCATCTTTACCTGCTGGACGAGCCATGATGTTCCCTTTTACCAAATGTTGATATGTCAAACCTGTATGCTGCGCTTAATCTTGCGCCATCAAAACAGGTTAGCACGACTGGATTTAAGCTTCCGCGGATTCAGAAGCGGATTCTGTAGCCGAAGCACTATCATCACTCAGCACTGAACGGGATTTTTCTTCCTTCATCATTGCCGACGGGATAGTCACAGCCGTCTTGGTCTTGACAGTCAGGTGACGCAAAACTGCATCATTGAAGCGGAACGCGTGTTCCAGTTCATCCAGAGTTTCCTGATTGCATTCAATATTCATCAGCACGTAATGCGCCTTGTGAATTTTTTGAATTGCATAGGCCAGCTGACGGCGGCCCCAATCTTCCAGGCGGTGGATCTGACCACCTTTGGAAGTTACCAACGTGCGATAACGCTCGATCATTGCAGGCACTTGCTCGCTTTGATCGGGATGCACGATAAACACGATTTCGTAATGTCGCATTACATCTCCTTATGGTTGTAAAAGCCCCCCGACATGCGAGACGGTGGAGCAAGGCTGCAAAGCCGGACGCCGGCAATACAGGGGCGCGAATTATATTGCAATTCTATAAACTGTCAAGATAAATTACAGAAATTCAACAGGATACCCAATCCAGGCAGCGGTTTTGACTGACGATAGCCGTTAAAAATGTTATTTTAATAGGCAAATCATACGAAAAACACCCCATGAACCGTTTCATTCTCCTGTTTTCGCTGCTCTTTACACCGCTTCTGGCACAGGCATCCGACGCTACCGAACGCCTTGATCTGACCCAAAGCTGGGTCGGCATAACGGCGGCATTGCTGTTCTTCATCGCCTATCTTGCGGTTATGGCCGAAGAAGTCATTGAACTGCGCAAATCCAAGCCCGTCATGCTGGCAGCGGGCATTATATGGGCTGTGATTGCCTGGTATTACCAGGCGCACAACATTCCCCACATCGTCGAAGCTGCACTCCGGCACAACCTTGAAGAATACGCCGAACTGATGCTGTTTTTGATCGTCGCGATGACCTATATCAATGCGATGGATGAGCGTAATGTATTCGAAGCATTGCGTAGCTGGCTGGTGAGCCGTAAATTCGGCTATCGCGCGTTGTTCTGGGTAACCGGCGTACTGGCCTTCTTCATTTCCGCACTGGCGGACAATCTAACTACCGCATTGCTAATGGGTGCGGTCGTCACGGCGGTTGGGCAAGGCAATCGAAAATTTATCGTATTGGGCTGCATCAATGTCGTGGTCGCCGCCAATGCCGGCGGATCTTTCTCCCCTTTCGGCGACATCACCACGCTAATGGTCTGGCAAAAGAACATACTGGCTTCCAATGGGCAAATCGGCTTCTGGACATTTTTCAAGCTGTTTATTCCCGCGCTGGCCAATTATCTGGTTCCCGCTGCCATCATGCATTTCTATATTCCTGATGAAAAGCCGAGCACCGGAGCAAAAAGCGTCCTGCTCAAACGCGGTGCACGCACCATCGTTATGTTATTTCTTGTCACCATCGCGCTGGCAGTGAGCTTTCACAGCATGCTGTCATTACCCCCAGTCATAGGCATGCTGACCGGCATGGGACTGCTAAAATTCTTCGCCTTTTATCTGACCAAAACCACCAGCGGGCGTGCGCAGGCCAGGGTATCCGAAATAGGCAGCCCCGAAGCATTTGATGTATATCGCGAAGTCGCACGCAGCGAGTGGGATACGCTGTTTTTCTTCTATGGTGTGGTGATGTGCGTTGGCGGACTGGGCTTCATCGGTTATCTTTCGATGATTTCACAGATCATGTACGTCGGCTGGGGCGCGACCTATGCCAACATCGCCATAGGCCTGATATCCGCTGTGGTAGACAATATTCCGGTGATGTTCGCAGTGCTGTCCATGCAACCTGACATGTCCATCGGTCAATGGCTGCTGGTCACACTGACTGCCGGCGTCGGCGGCTCATTGTTATCGATCGGTTCGGCAGCAGGCGTAGCACTGATGGGTCAGGCACATGGCACCTACACCTTCTTCACCCATCTGAAATGGACGCCAGTGATTGCACTGGGCTACGCTGCCGGCATCGCTACCCACCTGCTGGTTAACCAAAACCTGTTCTGACTGATTCAGTCCTGATTTGTCATCACATCAACCGCCAGACACAGATCCTGCCAGGCTTTCGCTTTTTCCATCGGACTGCGCAGCAAGTAGGCAGGATGAAAGGTCACAATCAACGGAATATCCTGGTAGTCATGCACGATACCGCGCAACGAAGCGATGGTCGCATCGGTATCGAGCAGCGCTGAGGCGGCCGTTTTTCCCAGCGCCACAATCACCTTAGGATTAACCAGCGCGATCTGGCGCTGCAAATACGGCAGACAGGCTGCAATCTCGCCCACGTGCGGGTGGCGGTCTTCGGGCGGGCGACATTTGATGACATTGGCGATATAGACATTTTCGCGTTTGAGTTTAATCGCCATTAGCATATTGTCCAGCAAATGACCGGCATGCCCCACGAACGGCTCACCCTGCGCATCTTCATCGGCTCCCGGTGCTTCTCCTATAAACATCCAGTCGGACGGCATTTTCCCGCACCCGAACACCGTTTGTGCGCAAGCGGCGCGCAGACCACAGCGCTCGCAGTCGCGAACCTGCTGTTGCAAATGCGTGCTATCCAGACGACCAAACACACCGCCCGCATTTTGCAATTGGAACTCGCGCAACGAATCCCCAGTCAATACGGATTGCGCTGCGGGCGCTGCGGCAAATAAATCCTCGATCACCTCAGCCTGTCCGTCGACGACCTCACTGGGTGTTGCAAGCGACTCAGCTACCCGCGACATGAGTTCAACCGGCTCAACTACTGACGCAACAACCGCTACCGGCACAATGGATGCAAGCTGCTTGACCACGGGCGCATCGACAGGACCAGCGACGGATACCACTTGGCACGCTACAGGGTCACGCCGCACCCACAGCGGGTACAGATTCAACTCGCGCAGCATCGCCTCGCGCTTATCCATGAGCCACTCCGCCCGAAGGCACATCGCACCCCATTACCAGCGCATCCTCAAAACCGTCCGCATTTCGGTAATAACCGCGACGCATACCAACCTCACCAAATCCTGCCCGACGATACAGCGAAATGGCAGGCAGATTGGAAACACGCACTTCAAGAAACACGCGAAGCATGCCGCGCAACCACGCTTGAGCCAACATATTCGCCAGCAGCGCTGTACCCACCCCCTTGCGCTGACAGGCTGGTGCCACCGCCAAAGTGAGCACCTCCGCCTCCCCCACCCCCGGCATCAGCACCGCATAACCACGAATAACGCCAGCGTCTTCATCGACACAACACAAATAGCCGCTTTCGATCGCATCGGCAAAATTCCCACCTGTCCAAGGATAGGGCTGCACGGCCTGTTCGACCGCCAGCACAGCATCGATATCCGCCAACGTCATGGATCGCATCATGGGTGATTGAGCAACTTGTCAGCGGCCAGTTGTTCGCGCTCGACGGTTTTTAATGCCACCTTGTCGCGCAGATAAAGCGGCTGGGCAAGTGCCGCATCGGCGCCTTCACCACGCGCAAACACACCGGCACCTAATCCGGCGATCATGGCAGCGCGGGGCACGGCGTCGGCATCCATCCCCTGCAACTGATGCGCATATCGCACCTGCAGGGTTTGATCCGCAAAACCGCTGCCCGCACCAAACCAATTTTCGCCTGCAAGTTGCGGTGCATCATCAGGTTTGCAAAGACAAGGCTCGCAAACTGTTGTCCATACATCGGCAGACTTTTCATAGGCAGCGAAGTAGATTTCGCCCATGCGCGCATCAAGCGCGGTGATCACCTTCGGATGCCCTGCACCTTCTGCCAGAGCCAGCAAAGTACAAATACCCGCCACCGACAGATTCGTCCCCAGCGCCAGACCCTGCGCCACACCGCAGGCAATGCGTACGCCCGTGAACGAACCCGGCCCCGAACCGAAGGCGATGCCATCCATTTGCGAGAGGCTCACCCCTTCGTCACCCAGCAACGACGCAATCATCGCAATGAGCAATTCGGAATGCTTCTGCCCGACCCGTTCGCAGCACTCGACGGTTATACCGTCCTGCCATAGCGCAACCGAGCAATATTCGGTTGAGGTTTCCAGTGCCAGTATTTTCATCTATCCGAAATCAGTAATACCACTGCCTGTGCCGCAATCCCTTCGCCGCGTCCTGTATAACCCAGCAGTTCGGTGGTGGTTGCCTTGACATTGACCGCGCTGTGCACGATGCGCAGATCGGTTGCAATATGTTCGACCATTTTTGGAATATGTGGTGCCATTTTAGGTGCCTGCGCGATGATAGTCGCATCCACGTTGCCGACTCGATAGCCCGCTTCGCGCACCATATGCAGCACTTCGCGAAGTAAAATCCGGCTATCGATATTCTTGTATTTTTCATCCCTGTCGGAAAAATGCCGGCCGATATCGCCCAATGCCGCCGCACCCAACAGTGCATCAGCGACCGCATGCAACAACACGTCCGCATCCGAATGCCCCAGCAGCCCCTTGTCATGCGGTATTTCCACGCCGCCCATAATCAACGGGCGGCCTGCTACCAGTTGATGAACGTCAAAACCCTGTCCGATACGCATATTCTCACCCCCTCTGTCATTCCCGCGCAGGCGTGAACCAGCAATTCAACAATTCCGCAAAGCGGACAAAACCCGAATTAGCCACCCCGTCACACGGTATATTAAAGACTGGATTCCCGCCTGCGCGGGAATGACATTTATTTTCCCTGTTTAAGCAGCATCTGCGCAAGCACCACGTCCTGCGGGTAAGTCACTTTGAAGTTGCTACTATCCCCTGCTACCAGCTTTGGACTCAAGCCCATCGCCTCAATAGCCGAGGCCTCGTCTGTCACATCAGGATACTGCCGCAACGCCTCTGCTAGCAATCCTGCGCGAAACATCTGCGGCGTTTGTGCCTGCCAAAGCTGCTCGCGATTTTCAGTTTTCACAACCCGTTGCTCCCTGTTGCTGCGCTTTAAGGTATCGGCCACCGGCACAGCCAGTAATCCGCCCACCGCATCATCTTGCAACGCGTCTATCACTTTATCCAGCAGCACCCCAGTCAAACAGGGGCGCGCCGCATCGTGCACCAGCACCCAATCATCCGGCTCAAGCTCGGACGCAAGCAAGCCGTTGATCACCGTCTCGGCACGCGTTGATCCACCGCAATACAGTGGTTGCAGCTTGTCGCCAAACGCTGACCAGTCATAGCCATGAAACAAGACGTCATCAGGCGAGAGCACCACGAATACCGTCGCGATATCAGGGCAGGCGCACAGCGTATTGAGCGCGTGAAAAATCATCGGCCGCCCGGCCAGTGGCATATATTGTTTGGGTAATTCATGCCCCATGCGCGCACCAAAACCGGCTGCCGGGACTAAAGCGTAAAATTCGTTCATGTGTAATTGTAATTCAACGCTAAACAGCTGCCCACATAAAACAGTGGATCATCGTTTATAATGACACGCTATTCGCACCCAGTAATCGGCCATGCTGTTCACATCCTCACATTCCCGCCCCCGCTACACCCAACTGACCGGCTCGTCCGATGCACTGGCATTGGCGCAATTTGCCAAAAACAACAAACCGCTGGTGGTCATTTCGGCCAATGCACTGGATGCACAGCGATTGTTCGAGGAAATTCCGTTTTTCGCACCCGAGCTGCGCGTACACCTGTTGCCCGACTGGGAGACGCTGCCCTACGATCATTTCTCACCGCACCAGGATTTGATTTCGGAGCGTCTGGCGACCTTGCATCACGTCCGCAGCCAAAGTTGTGATGTACTGATTGTGCCGGTCACGACTGCGCTCTACCCTCTGGCTCCCCCCGAATATCTGGCCGCCTTCACCTTCTTCATCAAAAAAGGTGAGAAACTCAATGTAGCGGGCCTGCGCGAACAGATGATCTTCGCAGGCTACAGCCATGTGCAACAGGTATTATCGCCCGGCGAGTTCTGCATCAGAGGCGGCATCATCGACCTGTTTGCGATGGGCAGCGTACTACCCTTTCGCATCGACCTGTTCGACGACGACATCGAAACCATCGCCACCTTTGATGTGGACACGCAGCGCACGTTGTATCCGGTGCCCGAAATCCGACTGTTACCTGCACGTGAATTTCCGCTGGACGAAAAGGGGCAGGCTCACTTTCGCCAGAATTTTCGCGACCGCTTTGAGGGCGATCCGTCCAAGTCGCGCATCTATAAAGAGGTCAGTAAAGGGAATGCGCCTGCTGGCATTGAATATTACCTGCCGCTGTTCTTCGACAAGACGGCGACGCTATTCGACTATTTACCCAAGCAATCCACACTGTGCCTGCTTGGCAACGTAGATAGCGCAATCCATCAGTTCGGCATTGATGCTGCCTCGCGCTTCAATTTATTAAGGGGCGATCCGCAGCATCCGCTGTTGCCCCTGTCCGATCTATTCATGGACAGCGAGGCGTTTTTTATCGCGTTGAAAGCGTTTGCACGACTGGACATATTGCACGAGACCGATTCGGAAAATGCCACTCCCTGCGCTACACAAGGGATTCCCAACATCGCGGTCAACCGCCACGCCGACACACCGACCCAGGCCTTTGCCCAGTTCCTGAAGAACTTTGAAGGCCGCACGCTACTGCTGGCCGACAGTCTGGGTCGCCGCGAAATCATGTCGGCTTACTTGCAGGAATACGGCATCAAAGCCGAAATCTGCGAGAACTATGCGGGCTTTTTAAAGGGCAAAAAATCGTTCATGCTGGGCATAGGCCCCCTGCAAAACGGTTTCTTGTTGCCCGATGCAAAGCTGGCCATTATTACCGAGACCGAACTTTACGCCTCCCAGCCACGCAACCGCGCAGCGCGTAGTACAAAGAAGAGCAATGTGGAAGGCATGTTGCGCGACCTGTCGGAGTTGAAAGTCGGCGATCCGGTGGTGCATGAACAGCATGGTATCGCACGCTATCAGGGACTGGTGAATCTGGATTTGGGCGAAGGAATGAGTGAATTCCTGCTGCTAGAATATTCAGGTTCCGACAAGCTCTATGTACCTGTGTCGCAACTGCACGTGATCGGTCGCTACAGCGGCGGCGCGCCTGAAACTGCACCCCTGCACAAACTGGGCAGCGGCGCATGGGATAAGGCAAAACGCCGTGCGATGCAACAGGTGCGCGACACGGCAGCGGAACTATTGAACATCTACGCACAGCGCGCCACCCGCAAAGGTCATGCCTTTAAACTCACCCCGCGCGATTACGAGGAATTTGCCGCCGGATTCGGTTTTGAGGAGACCCCGGATCAGGCGCAGGCCATCCTCGCCGTGCTGGACGATCTGCAATCGGGAAAACCGATGGACAGATTAATCTGCGGCGATGTAGGTTTTGGCAAAACCGAAGTCGCGTTGCGCGCCGCATTCATCGCGGTGATGGACGGCAAGCAGGTCGCCGTCCTCGTGCCCACCACACTGCTTGCCGAACAACACTTCCAGAACTTCTCGAATCGTTTTGCAGACTGGCCAATTCGCATTGCGGAACTTTCACGATTCCGCTCTGCCAAGGAACAAACCCAGGCGCTTAAAGAGATGTCAGAGGGCAAGATCGACATCATCATCGGCACGCACAAACTGATCCAGAAAGGGGTGAAGTTCGACAATCTGGGGCTGCTGATCATCGACGAGGAGCACCGTTTCGGCGTACAGCAGAAGGAAAAACTCAAAGCGTTGCGCGCCGAGGTGGATATTCTGACACTGACCGCAACGCCCATTCCACGCACACTGGCAATGTCGCTCGAAGGCCTGCGCGACTTTTCCATTATCGCCACCGCACCGCAGCGTCGCCTGTCGATCAAGACCTTCGTAAGCTCATACAGCCAGGGTGTGATCCGCGAGGCCGTGCTGCGTGAACTCAAACGCGGCGGACAAATCTATTTCCTGCACAACGAAGTGAGCACCATCGAAAACATGCAGGAGAAGCTCGCAGAACTGCTGCCCGAAGCGCGCATCCGTGTCGCGCACGGCCAGATGGGCGAGCGGGACCTGGAAGCGGTGATGCGCGATTTTTACCAGCAACGTTTTAACATCCTGCTGTGCACCACCATCATCGAAACCGGCATCGACATCCCGACCGCCAACACCATCATCATGAACCGCAGCGATCGTTTTGGTCTGGCACAACTGCATCAACTGCGCGGTCGTGTCGGGCGCTCGCACCATCAGGCCTATGCCTATTTGCTAGTGGACAGTCTGGATGGCCTGACTTCACAGGCCAAAAAACGGCTCGAAGCGATTCAGGCGATGGAGCAATTAGGCAGCGGTTTTTATCTGGCGATGCACGATCTGGAAATACGCGGGGCTGGCGAAGTACTGGGCGAATCGCAAAGCGGCGAGATGCAGGAGATCGGCTTTAGCCTTTACACCGATATGCTCAATGCCGCCGTCGCATCCTTAAAACAGGGGCGTGAACCTGACATGGCGCATCCGCTGGGCGTCACCACCGAAATCAACCTGCACAGCGCGGCGCTATTACCGAACGATTACTGCGGCGACATCCATCAACGGCTGGTGATCTACAAACGTCTGGCCAATTGCGAAAATCAGACTGAACTGGACGACATGCACCAGGAGCTGATCGACCGTTTTGGATTGCTGCCCGAACCCGCGCAGACCCTGCTCGACTCGCACCGCCTGCGCATCCTCGCCAAACCGTTAGGTATCTGCAAGGTGGATGCCTCATCCGATGCGATCGTGATCCAGTTCATCACCAATCCGCCGATTGATCCGATGAAAATTATCACGCTGATCCAGAGTAAACGTCACATCAAAATGACCGGTCAGGATAAACTGCGCATCGAG
This sequence comes from uncultured beta proteobacterium, assembly GCA_963784505.1. Lineage (GTDB taxonomy): Bacteria > Pseudomonadota > Gammaproteobacteria > Burkholderiales > Gallionellaceae > Gallionella. Next base: position 28,123 of record CAWASY010000099.1, read on the forward strand.
CTGAAACACGACGATCTGAACCAGCGGGTGCTGGCGATCAGGAATTTCTTTAATGAATTAAAATAAGCTATGAACCTCATCCTACAAGCATTGCATGACATCCCTTCCGCTCAGATCGAACATCTGGCGAAATTATCCCACGCCACAGGCAGCGAACAGATATCGCCACAGGCATGGCGCTTGCAAGATGCCCATCAGCACGATGACATTGCAGCTTACTGCTTCGAGTACCAGATAGACTACGGATTCGTGCCTGACAACCGAAAAATATCCGACTTCGGACTGCTGGTGATGGACATGGATTCGACGCTGATTTCCATTGAATGCATAGACGAAATCGCCGACATGCAGGGCCTGAAATCCCAGGTTGCGGCGATTACCGAAGAAGCCATGCGCGGCGAAATTGACTTCGCCGAAAGCCTTAGACGTCGTGTCGCTTTGCTCAAGGGATTGGATGAAGGCGCCTTGCAACGGGTGTATGATGAGCGCTTAAAACTGAACCCCGGCGCAGAAATCATGCTGGCGGTACTGAAAAAAAATAGCATCAAAACGCTGCTGGTATCGGGTGGATTTCTGTTCTTCACCGAACGTCTGAAACCACGCCTGAATCTTGATTATACCCATGCCAATACGCTGGAAATCGTGGACGGAAAACTGACCGGGCGCGTGCTGGGCAAGGTATTCGATGCACAGGGCAAGGCGGACTGGCTGGTGAATATCCGCGCAGAACTGGGACTCAAGCCCGAACAGGTCATCGCAATGGGCGATGGCGCAAATGATCTGAAAATGATGGCCGAGGCGGGAATCAGCATCGCCTATCACGCCAAACCGGTGGTTCGCGCACAGGCCGGTTATGCTTTAAACTTTACAGGTCTGGACGGACTGATAAGGTTGCTGGGCGAAAAATAGCTTGTAGCTAATATTAAATCAGGGGCCGAATCAAATGACGCAGGAAATCAGTATCGAAGTGTTGCTGGAAAAATATGCGGAAAACGATGAGCACTCGGTACAGGATGTGCGCCGCCGCGTAGCGCGAGGTCTTGCTCAGGCCGAACAGCCTGAACAACGAGCGCATTGGGAAGAAGCTTTTTTCCTGGCGCAGGAAAACGGCTTCGTTCCTGCCGGGCGCATCAATTCCGCAGCCGGCCTGAAAATTCAGGCGACACTGATCAATTGTTTCGTACAACCGGTAGGGGATGCCATCTCCGGATTCTCGGACGGCAAACCGGGTATATATGACGCCTTGCAACAGGCAGCGGAAACCATGCGGCGCGGCGGCGGCGTCGGCTACGATTTCTCGTCGATCCGTCCCGAAGGCGCGCTGGTTAAGGGTACCAATTCCCGTGCCAGCGGGCCGATCTCGTATATGCGCGTGTTCGACCGTTCCTGCGAGACCGTCGAATCGGCAGGCGCACGTCGTGGTGCGCAGATGGGCGTATTGCGCTGCGATCACCCCGATATCGAAAAATTCATCTGTGCCAAGGACAAGGGCGACCTGCGCAACTTCAACATCTCCGTCGGCGTCACCGATGCACTGATGCAGGCAGTAGAAGGAGATCAGGAATTCGAACTGGCACATACCGCAAAACCTGCCGAAGCCTTGATGGCTGCCGGCGCTTTTCAGCGCAATGACGGCAAGTGGGTATACCGCCGCGTACGCGCAACCGATTTATGGCGTCAAATCATCGAGAGCACCTACGATCATGCGGAACCGGGCGTATTGTTTATCGATCTGATGAACCGCGACAACAACCTGTCGTATTGCGAAGTGATCGAAGCGACCAACCCTTGTGCCGAACAGCCCCTGCCCCCGTACGGCTGCTGCTGCCTGGGTTCAATCAACCTGACACGCATGATAGTCAACCCCTACTCCGTGCATGCCGGTTTCGACTACGAACCTTTCAAACAACTGGTCAAGGTCGCCGTGCGCATGCTCGACAATGTGCTGGACGTCACCGCCTGGCCGCTGCCTGAACAGCAACAGGAAGCCATGAATAAACGCCGCATCGGCCTGGGCTTTACCGGCCTGGGCGATGCACTGATTATGCTCGGATTGCAATACGACACCGACAAGGCACGTGCATTTGCCGCCGACATTACGCGCATCATGCGCGACGAAGCCTATGCTGCCTCCATTGAACTGGCGAAAGAGCGC
>CAWASY010000100.1:0-6147 GCA_963784505.1 uncultured beta proteobacterium
CATTTTTAAGTACATTTTATTAGTGTTGTATGTTTTTATCTTGACATTTTTTATCTTGACATTAGCTCCTGCATCTGAAAAAATCAGCGCATGTCCAGTTTCATACGAAAATTTATCGCTGTGCTTTTAGCCATCTGGCTGCCACTGTTTAGCGGTGGAGCGCTGGCGGCAAGCGTATCGATGCAAATACAGAATGGCTCGTGCCATGAAGCTGGCATGGATACGATGCAAGATATGGATGAACATCAACACGCGATGTCGCATGATCAGTCACCCAACAACGATCAGGACGGAACATCCTGCACCGCCTGTGCTGTCTGCCATCTGGCATGCAGCGGGTATTTGGGTGTGCAGGCAATCAAGAACCTAGAAGTTCTGCAATCTGCCATTTCGGTCACGCCCTATTTATTCTCGTATCATTCCATCACCTCCACACCTGTCGTTCCTCCACCTCTCGCTTAGTGACTCTACAGGACGACTCCGTCTACCAGTTTCGTAAATTGATCTGACTCTAGCTCGTCCTTAGTCTTTAAGCGTCTGCGTTCGCCCTTGTTTTACCGGTTTGACGCACGCACACATTTTGTTAATACCAATGCTCGTGGTTTGCTGATCATTCTCACTGGTGCAATAACAAAGACGGATTTGCAGCGTAACTCGTTACGAGTCCGTGAGGAATAATATGAAAAATCTGATTTCAATGCTGTTTGGCTGCGCCTCAAGCTTTGCGGCAATAGCTGCAGAGCCACCTTTAGGTGCAGACTTACATGGTTTATTGAGTTATGCGCGCGAACACAATCCGGCTCTGACTGCGATGCGATATGAGGCCGAGGCCGCCTCGCTGCGCGTGCAACCCGCCGGTGCATTGCCTGATCCGGTGCTGCGTACCGAGTTGATGGACATTACTAATCAAGGCACGAATAAACCGCCGAGCTTGTTGCCGTCACAGGTAGGCGGTACGCGTTATTTGCTGATGCAAAGCGTTCCGTGGTTCGGCAAGCTCGATTTACAGAGAGGAATAGCCGAAGCACAAGTTGCCGGGGCGCGCGGACAAACTGCCATTGCATGGGTGGATTTGAGTGGGAAAATAAAAACTGCCTATGCGATGCATTACTACCTGTCGGACAGTATCAGACTGACCCGTGCAACATTGGATTTAACTAAGCGCCTGGAAAAAATCGCGCAAACTCGCTATGCAAACGGGCTGGGTACACAGCAGGAAGTGATACGCGCGCAAATCGAACAAACTGATTTGCAAACTATGCTGATTGAATTGGACAATGAACAGCATCATGTGCATGCAAGCCTGAACAATCTACTGTCGCGTCCTGCCAATGCAGATCTGGCGGAGCCGCTGCAATTGCGTCCAATTCCCGCCTCAGCACGACTTACGTCGCTGGAAGATAGGCTGCGTGCGCACAATCCGCAGCTGCAAGTGGCTGATGCGAGCGTCAACGAAGCCCAGCAGAACCGCGACCTGACCTATAAAAATCGTTATCCCGGATTTACCCTTGGTGTCGCCCCGACGCAGAGCGGCAGTACTGTAAAAAGCTGGGATCTGATGGTTGAATTCAATATTCCGTTGCAACAGGAATCGCGCCGTTCTCAGGAGCATGAAGCGGAAGCGAAGATGGCCGCATCCGCTGCGCGTCAAGCATCTCTGCTCAATCAAGTGTTGTCGGAATTATCGGAAAGTGTATCCGGTCTTGAGACCGCGCAGCGTACCGAGACACTCATCGCTACGCGTTTTCTACCTCAAGCTGAGCTGAGTTTTCAATCTGCGCTGAGTGGGTATGAGACTGGCAAACTTGATTTTTCCACACTGCTCGATGCGCAGCGTCAAATACTGAAAGCGCGCCAACAACGCATCAAAGCGCAGTATGACGCGCAATTGCGCCTAGCTGAAATAGAACGCCTGATTGGAGAAGAGTTATGAAAAAAATCATAGTATTAGTGTCAATTATCGTCGTTGTTTCGATTATTTCGGCTGGCAGCTATAGCTTGGGAAAGCGCTTCTCCGGGGTGACAGCGCCGGCTACAGCCGATGCCGTAAAGGTGGAACGCAAGATTCTTTATTACCGCAATCCGATGGGCTTGCCGGATACCTCGCCGGTACCCAAAAAAGATGCGATGGGGATGGATTACGTACCGGTGTATGACGGTGATGCTGTTCAGGAGGAGGGTGGTGTCAATATTAGTGTTGAAAAAGTGCAAAAACTCGGCGTAAAAAGCGAAGCAGCCACGCTACGCGGTTTAAACAAAACCATACAGGCCACTGGACGCGTTGAAATCGACGAACGCCGTACCTATACCATCGCGCCGAAATTTGAGGGCTGGGTGGAACACCTTTATGTAAACAGCACCGGAGAGACTGTTAACCGTGGACAGGCGTTGTTTGATGTGTACAGCCCCGAACTGGTGTCGGCGCAGCGCGAATACGCGATTGCCGCACAAGGCGAAGCAAAACTTGAAAATGCAGATGAAGAAACTAAAGCGGGCATGAAGCAACTGGCTGATGCCAGTCTGGTACGCCTGAAAAACTGGGATATTACGCCGGGAGAAATAAAGCAATTAACCACCGGAAAATCCAGACGCAGCCTGACCTATTACGCGCCGGTATCGGGCATCGTACTGGAAAAAAAGGCCGTACAGGGCATGCGCTTCATGCCGGGAGAGACGTTGTATCAGATCGCCGACTTGTCTCAAGTGTGGGTGCTGGCAGACATCAACGAGCAGGATATCGGGCAGGTAAAGACAGGTAGTGACGCACAGGTCAGTATCGGTGCATACCCGGATAAGTTGTTCAAGGGAAAAGTCGCCTTCGTCTATCCGACTTTGAATTCCGCGACGCGCACCGTGCAAGTACGCGTGGAGATTGCCAATCCACAAGGTTTGCTTAAGCCATCCATGTTTGCCAACGTGACGTTGCCCGTAGGCAGTAATACTCGGATGCTGACGGTGCCAACTTCGGCGGTGATAGACAGTGGCATGCGTCAGGTGGTGCTGGTGCAATTAGCACAAGGCCGCTTTGCGCCGCGCACTGTCAAATTGGGTAGCCGCAGCAACGATTATGTCGAGATACTGGATGGCCTTGTAGAGGGGGAGCAGGTAGTTACTTCGGCCTTGTTCCTGATCGATGCGGAAAGTAACCTCAAAGCGGCGTTGGGTGGTCTTGGTGGTCATGCAGCACATGGCGGGGCTACACCCGTCGCAGAAGATCACTCAGCGCATGCAACTCCTGCAGCGCCAAAGAAAAATCCTGCAACAATAGGTCATCAGGCAGCAGGCATCCTGAACGGCATCAATGAGGATGGTTCTGTGAGCATCACCCATGAGCCGATCAAATCACTGGGCTGGCCCGGCATGACCATGGACTTCGCTTTGACTAATTCCTCATTGGCCGCCGGTATCAAACCAGGTAGCAAGATCACCTTCGAACTCGTCGAGCGAAAACCCGATGAATGGGTGATTACCAAGTTGCAAGCGCTTGCGCCGCAGCAACACGAGGGACATTAAGATGCTAAATTCCATCATCGATTGGTCTGCTCGAAACCGTTTTATGGTTATTCTGGCAACCTTGTTTGTTACCTTGGCGGGCATTTATGCGGTACTCAAAACGCCACTGGATGCCCTGCCTGACTTATCCGATGTGCAGGTAATTGTTTACACTGAGTATTCCGGACAAGCTCCGCAGGTGGTTGAGGATCAGGTCACCTATCCGCTCACCACCGCGATGCTGGCGGTGCCGAAATCCAAGGTGGTGCGCGGCTTCTCGTTTTTTGGCGCATCGTTTGTATATGTGATTTTCGAGGATGGCACCGACATCTATTGGGCGCGCTCCCGGGTGTTGGAATATCTCAACAGTATCGCGGGACGACTGCCTAAAAATGTCGCGCCGCAACTGGGGCCGGATGCAACCGGGGTGGGCTGGGTGTATCAGTACGCCGTGCTGAGCGAAAAACATAACTTGGCCGAGCTGCGCACCATGCAGGACTGGTATCTGCGCTATCAACTCACCAAGGCACACGGTGTGGCGGAAGTCGCTTCCATCGGTGGTTTTGTACAGCAATATCAGGTGACAGTCGATCCAGTGAAACTGCGCGCTTATGGTATTCCTTTGAGCAAAGTGTCACAGATTATCCGTGACTCGAACCGCGATGTTGGCGGGCGCGTGGTGGAGATGGCCGAGACCGAGTATATGGTGCGCGGGCGTGGCTATCTGCGTGGCAAGAGTGACATCGAGAATCTGGTCGTTAAAGCCGAGCGAGGCACCCCTGTGCTGCTGCGCGACATTGCCCGTGTCGAACTGGGGCCGGATGAACGGCGCGGACTGACTGAGTTAAACGGCGAGGGTGAAGTCGTATCAGGCATCGTCATGGCGCGCTATGGGCAAAACGCATTAGAAGTCATCCACAACATCAAGGAAAAGATCGCTGAAATCGCTCCCGGTTTGCCGGAAGGCGTAAAGATTGTTTCAGTATATGACCGTTCCGATTTGATCCATCGCGCCATTGAAACATTAAAAGGCACGCTGCTGGAAGAAAGTTTAATTGTCGCACTGGTGTGTATGGTGTTCTTGATGCATGCACGCAGTGCGTTGGTCGCCATCGTGATGCTGCCTGTCGGTGTTTTAATTTCTTTCATTGCGATGCGCGTGCTGGGGCTGAACTCCAATATCATGAGTCTGGGCGGCATTGCCATTGCCATCGGCGCGATGGTAGATGCGGCTATCGTGATGATCGAGAATGCACACAAACATCTGGAGCGGGTAAAAGAAGGTGAATCGCGCACAGAAGCGATGATTGCGGCGTGCAAGGAAGTCGGACCGGCACTGTTCTTTTCGCTGCTCATCATCACCGTATCGTTCTTGCCAGTATTTACGCTGGAATCGCAAGAAGGACGAATGTTTTCTCCGCTGGCTTTCACCAAAACCTTTTCCATGGCGGGCGCAGCGTTGCTCTCGCTCACACTGGTGCCGGTGCTGATGTTGCTATTCATACGCGGAAACATCAAACCAGAGGCGCAAAATCCGCTAAACCGTTGGTTAATCACGGGCTATCGTCCGCTTATTGCTGCGGTGCTGAAACACAAGAAAATGACCATCGTCGTTGCTGCACTGGTTTTGATATTGTCAGCCTATCCCGCTACCCGATTGGGTAGCGAGTTCATGCCAACGCTCAATGAGGGCACGTTGTTATTTATGCCAGCCTCCTTGCCCGGCATGTCGGTGACCAAGGCGGCGGAATTGTTGCAGACGCAGAACAAGATTATCAAGAGCTTTCCTGAAGTGACATCCGTATATGGCAAGGCTGGGCGCGCGCAATCGGCAACCGATCCTGCACCATTGGAGATGTTTGAGACGGTCATCAACTTAAAGCCGCAGGAGGAGTGGCGATCTGGAATGACGATCGACAAACTGATCGGCGAGATGAACAAAGCACTACAATTTCCCGGTGTGGCAAATTCGTGGACGATGCCGATCAAGGCGCGTCTCGATATGCTGGCAACCGGTATTCGCACGCCGATAGGCATCAAGGTGTTTGGTAAAAATCTGGATGAAATGGAGCGGCTCGCTAAGGAAATAGAAGCGGTGGTCAGAAAGGTTCCTGGCACCACTAGTGCTTTTGCCGAACGATTAACGGGCGGCTTCTACCTTGACATCGAACCGGATCGCATTGCCCTAGCACGTTACGGGATTGGCGTCGGTGATTTACAGGAAGTCATTTCTACCGCCCTGGGTGGTGAGATGGTTACGACGACGGTTGAGGGACGGGAACGTTTTGGCGTGACGGTACGTTACCCGCGCGAATTGCGTAGCGATCCGCAACAGATTGCCCACGAAGTGCTGGTGCCAACCATGGAGGGTGCTCAGATTCCACTCGGACAACTTGCCAAGGTCAGTCTTAGCAAAGGTGCACCTGCTATCCGCACCGAGAATGCGCTGCTTTCCGCTTATATTTTTGTGGATATACGTGATCGTGACATCGGCTCTTACGTGGCAGATGCGCGGAAAGCAGTTGCCGCACAGGTGAAATTCCCACCCGGTTATTACGCGACCTGGAGCGGGCAGTTCGAATACATGGAACGTGCTGCCGCGAAAATGAAGATCGTCATTCCCATCACGTTGCTGATCATCTTCCTGTTGCTGTA
>CAWASY010000101.1:0-6380 GCA_963784505.1 uncultured beta proteobacterium
GCTCTGCCGCATAGAACATCACGGGCAGCTTGATACGAAACATTGTTAGCTGCGCACAGCTCACGCAAATTGATGCCATTGGCAGCAAGTTCGGCACGCTTTTTAAGTAGCTTGGATTCTGCCGATTCGGTGTCTTTTTTAGGTTTCATAATGTGTAACTCCGCGTTATTTTGTGCTGATGTGTGAATTATATTCACATTTATGAATTATGCAAGAGGCAAACATGAATTTATTTAATGAGGCAACGCTACGTTTAAAACAGCAACTTGGTGTGTCAACAGATAAAGAAGCTGCGGAGATTTTGGGTATTTCTCCAACGGCGTGGGTCGGAAGAAAAAATAGGGAAAGTTTTCCGACCAAAGAAGTATTCGCTTTATCGGCACAGTACCCAGCGCTGGGCCTAGACCCGGACTGGATCGTTACAGGAACGAGCCACAAGTCGGAGACCGCTGATGGCGGGGAAACAAGCCTGCTGGAGTGTTATCGAAAGATGAATACGAACAATCAGCATCAACTGCGACAGATCGCGCTACTATGGTCAGGGGAGATGGAATTAGTCTTACCAACGATAAAAGAATTCGAGGCTAAAAAATGAAACTACCATTAATCATTCTGTTATTTTTTTCCATAGGTTTAAGCGGTTGCGGAAAAGGAAAAGAGGCCAAGCAAGATTTCACAATATCTTCATCACCCGGTGTGGATACAAGCCAGGCAATTCCTCTTTTCAAGACGCTAATGGTGCATTGCCCAGGTATTGCAAAATACCAAAGCGACATTGATCGGGTCGAATTCCTGGGCGGTTCAAGTTTCGACTTGACGATCAAGCAGCAGCCTACTGTAATGCCGCTTGATTCCAGGCCAATGAGACACACCTGTCATTTTCAGGTTGATGCATCAAGCGCTATCGTTAGCAAGCGCCCTTGTGCATGGCTATGTACGGGTGAGGATATGACGGGTATAGACGGTGAAGATCATTCCTACAGCGCAGGGAAGTTGATCGGGCCGCTCAAGCGCGAATGGGCCAACCTTCGCGAAGCTATTGCAGGCTCGCGTTTTGAAATGGCCGATATTCAAGGGGGCGATTTAAGCCCTGGTGCGGCTAAACTTGCGCTTTGGGGGGCAGAGCATTTGCTCTGGAATGAGCTTCAGGAAACCCCATCAACCAAGTACGGTTTGGTTATGAAAGACCCTGATGCTCAACGCGGTCAAAAACTCTGCGTCAGCGGGCAAGTGATTGAGATCGCAGTAGATCAGTCTGTTCCGGGGAAAAAGGTTTTCTTGGGCGGCATGTTTGATGATGAAAGTCGTATTTATCGGTTTGTTGCAGTCCAATCAACAGGTGAAATTATGGCAAATACTCACGCTCGCTTTTGTGGAATCGTGACTGGCCAGCAGCATTATCCCAATAGCATGGGCGGGGTTGCTCATGCGGTACATCTTGTGGGCATGTTTGACATCCCAGAAAACAAGGCTAGGTAAATACCGCTTACCAGTAAAAAAGCCGACACAGAGTCGGCTTTTCTCATCTGACACCTGTTTAATTACAGATGCGTTTCTTCCGTCTCTTCTGCATTAAGACGGCACTTCAACTCATAACCCATAAGTGGCCAAATTTTCCCCACTGCATTCTGGCGCGCGATCTTTCGTTCCAGCTCTGCATCAAAGTTCGCAGGGCTTGCGCAGGCACTCTCACCGGTGACGGTGAATCCGTTACGCAATACCAGAACACAGAACGTGAGCAGGTGGGTAGCAGACGATGCTGGGAGTCGGTATTCAGGGTCTGCTCCATACACACCGTCAGCGGCGGTAAAGAAGTATTCGCTGATAATGTTCTGTTCAATGTCGCTTGGTGTAATGCGTGGGGCAGTCAGCCCCTTGGTTAAAATTGCCTGCTCGATTTGTTTATCTTGCATCGTACTTCCTTTCAATTTTCCACTTTCAACAAGAGGTAGTGGTTCTCTGCTTTAGCAGTTGTCATTGCACCGCATCCCCCGCCTCATGTCATAGCTGGAAACATTTCCCGTCCTGCCGCACCCCTCGCGCGCGCGTAAAGTCGCGGCATGAACACCCCCCTGAATAGTTGCGGTCGCTGCACCCACTGGATACCCCTGGAGGATGACCGTCTGCCAAATTATGGCGGCTGCACCTACCGTCCGGTCGGGCATTACACGCACACTTTTCAGCCCTGTGTGGTGGGTTCTACGAGCACCGTAGCGGTGTGTTTCCAGGCAAAAGCACGGAGGAATACATGAATCTGACTACCCATTTCACGCTTGAAGAGCTGACGCATTCGCAACAGGCAGTGCGCGGCAGAATTGATAACACACCAAATAAAGCGGTGCTGATGAACCTGCACAAGATCGCCGATCTGCTGGAGGCGGTTCGCCAGTTGCTCGGCGAATACCCTATCCAGATCAGCAGCGGCTATCGCTGTCCGAAACTTAATACCCTGATCGGCGGCGCAAAGAATAGCCAGCACACGCTAGGGCTGGCGGTGGATTTTATTTGTCCGGATCGCGGAACACCCAGGGAGATTTGCGAGACGCTGCTGGCTTCTGGTCTGAAATTCGACCAGATGATCTGCGAGGGGACGTGGGTGCATATCTCGCTGGCCGCAGAGGGTATGCCGACACGTAATCAAGTGTTGACCGCTATTTTTGAACCGGGGCGCAGAACTCAATACAAGGAGGGATTGGCATGAAGTGGATTTATATCGGGATGCTGGTGGTTCTGTCTTTTTTATTGGCGCTGCTCGCCTTGTTGCTGGCGGATGATCCGGAAGGGCGCGGCCTGAAATGGGCAGAAGTGGCCTTGACCGCTTCAGCGGCGGCGATGGGCACGGCGGTGGCACTGGGGGTCTGGCTATGAAGCAGGAACAGTTGGTCGCGACTCTGTTAGTAGCAACATGGCTGGCATAGCGGTGTTTATGATTTTAGCAAGTTTATGGGTGTTTAAATGAAACTCGCTGACCTGATTACCGACCCCGGCACCGGCATGGTGTCGCACACCAAGTTATGGGCAAACATAGCCTATGCCGCCGCGACCGGGGCGTTTCTTTACATGAGCTACGCGGGTACGGCCAGCGCCGACATCTGGCTGATTTATCTGGCCAGCATCGGTACATCGGCGACGCTGTCCAAGCTGCTGTCGTTGCGTTACGGGGTAAAAAATGAGGCTCAGTGACTGGATCGGTGCTTTTTTGTTTCTGGTGATCTGCGGGTTTTGCCTGTCGTTCGTGTTGTATCAATCTGGAGCGTTTAAATGAATATTTTGAGCAGTTTTATAGGGCTTTCAATGCGTGCTTTCGGGAATATTTTCAATCCTGAAACATTGATTGGTCATTGCATGCAAACCCCGGCAGGTATCGCCTTCCCCAATACTGGCCGCCGCGAATCCGGGGTGCGCAAAACCCGGCGTGCCGCGATCAAGCGCCGCAACCGCTTGCACCATCGCCTGATGTGCCGGAGAGCGAGATGAATCCCTGGGCATTATTGGGCATCTTGATTGCCGCGCTGGCGCTGTTTGGCGGCGGCTACAAGATGGGCGATCACAACGCGACCAATGCCTGTATCGCTGGCCAAGCCAAAGGGGTGCAGGCAGCACAAACAGCGGCCAATACAGAGACAGATCGCCGTGAGGTCATCGCCGCCAAACGCGAAGCATCGCATGAGGAGATTCGCGTCATTTACAAAACCATCAAGGAAAAATCCGATGAAAACGTTAAACAAAACCCTGCTTATAACACTTGTGGCCTTGATGCTGACGGCTTGCGCGTCTGGAATGCAGCCAATAGCGGTAGCGCCGAGAGCGTGCGGCTCGAACCTTACCTCTCCCTGCACCGAGCCGCCACCGGCCAAGTCCGGGATGTTGCCGGACCTGCTGAGCAATCACATCGAGGCAATGGAGATGTACAAGGATTGCCGGGACAAGCAGGCGCTGCTGGCAGCGTGCAGCAACCCTGATCTCCAGCAAATGGACACGAACAAAAAGAATGGGAGTCCCTGATGGAACTGCTGGACCAGGCGCAGCAAGTCGAGGAGCAACGGCGCGCCGACGCGCTGCGCGATCATGCGCTCAAGCCGAAGATGGCATTTAACGGCGAGTGCTACAACTGTACGGCAGAGCTTGAACAGGGGCTGTTTTGCGACAAAGACTGCCGGGACGATTACGAAGCACGAATTAAATTACAGGGGATCAACGGACATGTCTGATGAAGAAAAAAACGGCGTAAGCAATGCTCAGATCATGCATAGCATCGGCCAGCTTACCGGTACGGTTCAGGCGATGCATCAGGGTATGACGGCACGCCTGGAGGATATGCGCGCCGATATACGCCGCATTGATCTTGCATCCAATGACCGCATGAACCGCATCGAGGATAACCTCGCCAAGCAGATCGCCGGGCAGGGGGTGGTGATGAATACGCGCATCGATGGGCTCGAAAAGACCGTTGGTGATCGCCTCATCGGTTTAAGTACTCGAGTAACCAGTCTGGAAACTGAAGACAAGAAGATCATCGAGAAGGTCGCCCGTCTCAGCGCGATCGGCGGCGGTATCGGCGGTTCGCTGGCAGCCGCAATAGTCGAGATTATCAAACACATCTGATATGGCGCACTCTCAGGATACCCGCGACAAGGTTCGCCAGCTCTACATCGAGGGCTTACCGCTCAATGGCGCGGCGATCACTTGCGGGGTGAGTTACGACACGGCGCGCAGCTGGAAATCTGTGGCGCAGACCCGGGGCGATGACTGGGACACGGCGCGAGCGGCCTACAAGATCAGCGATTCCGGCATAGACGAACTCAACCAGCAACTGGTGGAGGATTTCGCACGCCAGGTGATCACTACCACTCGCGAACTGGAATCGGCGCAGATACCGGCAGCCCAAAAGGCGCAGATGCTCGCCCAGCTGGCAGATGCCTACAGCAAGTTCAGTAAAGCTTTCGCACGGATCAATCCGCAGTTTTCCGGGCTTTCAGTGGCTCTGGATACACTCAAGACTCTTGCAGAACATCTGCGCGCAAATGACCCAGCCGCTTTAAAGACGCTTCAACCGCACTTCGAAGTGGTTGGCGGTATTCTGGGGAAACGATATGGCTAAGTTATCTGCTGTGACTGAACACGCGCTATCAATCGCCGCCCACGCCATAATGGTGAAAGATATAGATAGTAATGTAAAAGGATTTTCCGGACTTTACGAGTTTTGGTTGAAGGATCAGACACCCAAAGACCGTGAAATAGTTGCAACTTTTCTAAAGCTAGCGACACAGGCCAGAAAAGACTTTACCACTATGCTCGCCAAGGACATGAAAGATAGCAATGGCCGAGGCTGAGCACGACATCAAGGAAATCCGCTCCTGGAAGGAATTCGAACAGGAACTGGCTCAGCTAGGCGAGGATATTCGCAACCAGATCGAGATGGAGTGTGCCGCATTCCCGACCGATGCCGCCGCCAGCAAGGTGCGCCGCGAGCGCGCCTGGCATGACTATGGGTTCTTTTGTAAAACCTATTTTCCGCACTATGTGCCGACGCCGCATTTCTCGCTGTTCCAGCAGTTTATTTTCAAACGCCTGCCAGAGATCATTGACGGCGCAGCCGATGGACGAGAAGTCCATGAAGCCCCGCGTGGCGAGGCAAAATCCACCTATGAGACACAGCTAGGCAGCCTGTGGTGCATCGTGACCGGTCGTAAGCACATGATCGGCATCATCATGAACACCGAAGAACAGGCCGCCGAGATGCTCGAATCCATCAAGGCCGAGCTGGACACTAATCCGCGCCTGGCAATGGACTACCCGGAGGCGTGCGGTCGTGGCCGGGTATGGCAGGCGACCACGGCGATCACGGCCAACAATATCAAGGTGCGTATCGGTGGCACGGGCAAGAAGATTCGCGGCATGAAGCATGGCCCGCATCGCCCCGATCTGATCTTCCTGGACGATCTGGAAAACGACGAGAACGTCAAAGACAAGAAACAGCGCGACAAGGTGGAGAAATATGTCCTGTCGGCAGTGTTGGGTCTGGCGGGTCCCGGTGGCGGCATGGATGTGTTCTGGGTCGGCACGTCGCTGCATTACGACGCGGCGATCAACCGTGTCGCCCGTGCACCCGGCTGGCGTCGCCGCATCTTCAAATCCATCATGACAGTGGCCGGATAATATGGCGCTCTGGGAACGCTGGGAGGCGATCTATACCCGCGCCGGCACAGATGAAGAGAAGGAAGTCTTCGAGGCCGAGGCGCTGGCGTTTTATCAGGCCAACAAGGCTGCGATGGATGCCGGTGCATTGGTGTCGTGGCCGGATGTGCGTCCGCTATACCGCTTGATGTGTATGCGCGCCATCAATCATGAATCATTCAATCAGGAACAGCAGAACGAAG
>CAWASY010000102.1:0-4422 GCA_963784505.1 uncultured beta proteobacterium
GCTATCTCAATAGAGACGCGGGCTTTAGTTTAAATATTAACAATAATACCTATGGTGGAAATTAGAACGGAATATCGTCGTCAAAATTATCAAAGTTGCGACCTTGTGGTGCTGCAGAAGCAGCCGCAGGTGCCGGTCTGGCAGCGGGTGCACGCGCAGGTGCCGATTGCTGTTGATCGTCCATCACTTCAAAATTGCCGCCGCCGGATGACTTACTACCCAGCATGGTCATGTCATTAACGATGATATCTGTCGTGTAACGATCCTTCCCTTCCTTATCCTGCCACTTGCGGGTTTGAATCTTGCCCTCAACATAAACCATCGAGCCTTTTTTCAGATACTCGCCGGCGATCTCGGCCAACTTGCGATAGAAGGTCAGATTGTGCCACTCCGTTTTTTCCTGCTTCACCCCGCTTTTGTCCTTCCATGTTTCGGAAGTCGCCAGCGTGGCATTGGTTACCGCTTCACCATTGGGCATATAACGGGTTTCAGGATCCTTACCCAAACGCCCGACCAGAATCACTTTATTTACCGACATGTCACACTCCTTGAATAGTTCGCGCTGCGCGCTTAATGGCGATCAATTAAAAATTACTTTATCAATTATAGTCGACTCAATCACCTGCAATCGGGCTATTGGCAGCGGGTGTGATCAGCCGCTCGACCGCCACTTCGTCAAACCCCTTCATATCCACCTTCAGGCAAGCCATACTTTCTGCGGCCACCACCATCACTTCTCGCACGCCCTGCAGGCTGGCCAGTTGTTGTTGCAATTTTGTACCTTCCGCTTCAGTCATCTCAGCCAGATGATACATTTTAGTGCGCACAATGGCTAACGGTTGCATGCCTGACACAACGATCAGCCAGATAAACAACAGCACGATAGCGAAAATGAACACAGCGTTGTGGCCCACATACTGCATCAGCGCGCCGCCCACGGCAGCACCGAAGAACGCGCCCAGAAACTGCACGCTACTATACACGCCCATCGCGGTACCCTTGGCGGCCAATGGCGCGATCTTGCTAATCATTGAAGGCAGCGTAGCTTCGAGCACATTGAATGCGGTAAAGAAGATCAGCAAGGCGCCAGCCACACCCCACAGACTGTTCTGGAACAACATCAGGCACAGTTGACCCAGCATCGCCAGCGCCACCGCGCCCATGAATACCTGTTTCATCTTGCCTTTTGTTTCGGCAATGATGATGGGTGGCACCATCAGACCGAATGCGATCAGCATCACGGGCAGATAAATCTGCCAATGCTGGGACACGTCCAGACCGTCCTTTTGCAGCACGAAGGGCACCTGCATGAACACCGACATCAAGATTGCATGCAGCGAGAAGATACCGAAATCCAGTCGCAACAAATCAGGATTTTTCAGCACTTCAGCAAATTTTTTGCCGGTCGCTTCCGTATCGCTGTGAAAGCGGGTAATGGCAGGATTCGGAATACCAAAACGCACGATCAGAATCGCCAGCAAACCCAGCACACCGGTCAGCGCAAAGATACCCGGCACGCCCAGCAGGCCGTTAAGCAGCGGTGACAGGATCAGCGACAGCGAAAAGGTAATACCGATGGTGATCCCGATCATCGCCATCGCCTTGGTGCGGTGCTCCTCGCGCGTCAGATCGGCGGCCAGCGCCATCACCGCCGCATTGATTGCACCCGCACCCTGAATGGCACGACCTGCGATAACCCAATAGATATTATCGGCGGAAGCGGCGACAAAGCTGCCCAGCGCAAACAACAGCAGCCCACCGTAAATGATCGGCTTGCGCCCGTAGCGATCCGACATCCAGCCAGCAGGGATCTGTAAAATTGCCTGCGTCAGGCCATAAGCACCCAGCGCAACCCCCATCAGCAGATGACTCTCGCCGCCAGGCAGATGCTCCGCGTAAAGCGCAAAAATGGGCAAAATAATGAACAGGCCCAGCATGCGCAGGCCATAAATACCCGCCAGGCCAAAACTGGCGCGGCGTTCAATCGCAGTCATGATATCTTTTGCAGGTTGCATGGGAGTTGCCGGATTGTAAAAAGGGAAGGCATTTTAGCAGGTCACAACACCAGCCAACAAATATAAAGCGGCGACGCATGTCAAAATGACCATTTTCTCATTAATGGATATTTTTATTTTCGCAAAGTTTAGTGTACACTTTGCCCGTAACGTAAATAGCAAACCTATCGAAAGGTAGGGACGCAAAGTTTCCGGTCTAAAGGGTTAAACCTACGACAGCGGGACCGCCGATTTCATTTATGGTTGTTCCTGCATGTCCTTAATTTTAAGGAGCAATCATGCCAATAGTTCATTCGATTTCATCACACCCCGGTCGTACCACCAGCCATCATCAGACCACTCATCCCGCAGAGGTTCGGCGGTTCCGTTTCCGTCGAAATGCAGCGCCACTAGAGCGTTACGCCCAACTGAAAACGGGTTAAAACCAACGATCAAGCAGGCATTAAGTGAGTCCAGGCTGTACGCGACTAATGAGCGCATTATCGACACATTAGTACCATACTAAATTTAGCGGTTATGATGAACATGCCGGAGGGTGTGATTCACAGTATGCGAAGGGGTATCATGAAACATTTAACGATTTGTCATTACCTGAAACTACAGAATTTGCGGCTAGCCACGCGTATCACCCTTAGCTCATTGATTGTAGTGATCATGATCGCGGCGGCGTTTGTTTATGCCGAAAATTCCCGTATCCGCGACAGCTTTCAACGCGAGCAACAAGCCGATCTGAAACAGGGGTTGAATACCGAAAAATTGCGCCTGAATCAGGCAATCGAGACCCTGCGCCAGGATGCCTTGTTCCTGTCCAATATCCCGCCGGTCGGGCGCATGATTGATGCCACGCTACATCATGGCAAAGACTCGATCGATGGCGAGACCCGTGAGCATTGGGAAAAGCGCATGCAGCAAATTTTCACCTCTTTCTCACTCGCGCATCCGGCGTATTATCAGATTCGCTTCATCGGCGTGGCCGATCATGGGCGCGAGATCGTGCGCGTGGACAGGCGCGACGGGAAAATCGAGGTTACGCCTGCCGCCCAGCTCCAGGCCAAGGGGGATCGTGACTATTTCAAGGCCACGCTCGGGCTGCATGAAGGCGAGGTCGCCCTGTCCGAATTCAATCTTAATCAGGAACATGGGTCGATCGAGCGTCCCTACCGGCCCACCCTGCGCGCCTCCGTGCCGGTATTCACGCCAGACGGACAATATTTTGGCATGGTGGTGATCAATATGGATGTGCACCAGTTGCTCGCATCCGCCACATCGGGATTGTCTGCCGACGTGCAAGCCTATATCGCCAACAGTGCCGGATACTATCTACTCCATCCCGATGCGCAGCAAGCCTTTCGTTTCGAGTTGGGCGGCGCGAACCACATCGCTGCGGATTTTCCCGTTCTGCAGCGCATGGGCGAGCAGGTGAAAGATTATTTGCCGATGCAGGTTGTGGCATCGAGCGCGGGCGACAGTTACTTTGCTGCCGAGCGGTTGCGCTTTGACCCCAGCCATCCTGAACGATTCCTGCTGTTGGCCTATCACATTCCCGCCTCCGTGGTGGCGCGGCAGTTGCCATCGATACCGTCAAACAACCTGATCGGCGGGTTTGTACTGATGATCATCGTCGGTGGCATCGTGCTACTCGTGCTGCGCCGCACGTTTTCCCCTCTCGAACAGATTACCGTGGCGGCCAACAAGATTGCTGCAGGCGATTACGATATATTGTTACCCAAAGAAGGCGGGTGCGAGATCGGCATCTTGAGCGTAGCCTGCGCTACCATGAAGAACCGCTTATCCCTGCGCGAACAGGAAATATTACGGATCAACGAAGGACTGGAACAACAGGTCAAGGCGCGCACCGAGGAGCTGAATGCCTCGAACGAACGTTTGCAGGCGGAAATGGATGAGCGTCAACTGATATTGAGCAAAACG
The DNA here is from genome assembly GCA_963784505.1 of uncultured beta proteobacterium. Lineage (GTDB taxonomy): Bacteria > Pseudomonadota > Gammaproteobacteria > Burkholderiales > Gallionellaceae > Gallionella. The sequence continues at coordinate 3,945 of CAWASY010000102.1, forward strand.
GAAAAACTGCTGCGTTTCAATCGGGCCCTGATGAAAAATTCCATTGATGGCATCCACATCACGGACATCCAGGGCAACATCATCAAGGCCAACGATGCTTTCTGCCGCATGTTAGGTTATAGCATGGAAGAGGCGGCTCTCCTCAATGTGTCCGATTGGAACGCGCAATGGCCTGCAGAAGAACTACGCCAGCGACTCCATGATTTTATCGGTAAAAAAGATCGGTTCGAGACGGTACATCGTCGCCGTGATGGGACGCTGATTGATGTTGAGATCTGTGCATCCGGCGAAGAGATTGAGGGGCAGGGTTATATTTTTGCATTGAGCCGCGACATCACCGAGCGCAAAAAGGCCGATGAGGCACTGCGCATTGCAGCGGCAACCTTCGAGAGTCATGAGGCCATCCTGATTACCGATGCGCAATCCAATATCATCCGGGTCAATCGTGCATTTTCCGAGGTGACGGGCTATGCGCCCG
>CAWASY010000103.1:0-12436 GCA_963784505.1 uncultured beta proteobacterium
GTTGCCTTGCCTGGTTCATTGGTCAGAATTTCATAGAAGCCAGGTGCGTGTTTCCAATCGGCGCCACCTGCAGCAGCCTTGAAGCTGTCAGCATCAGGTTTTACGAAATTACCTTCACGGTTTTTCAGTTGTACGGCAGCCATCTTGTTTTGCAATGCATAAGCATACTCAACATAACCGATGGAACCCTTGATGCGTTGTACGTAGGAAGCAACACCTTCGTTACCCTTGCCGCCGGTGCCGGCTTTCCAGGAAACTGCGGTACCTTCGCCCACTTCCTTTTTCCAGTCAGCGCTGACCTTGGACAGGTAGTTTGTGAAGATGAAGCTGGTGCCGGAACCATCTGAACGGTGTACTACAGTGATCAGGTCGTCGGACAGCTTAACGCCCTTGTTCAGTGCAACGATAGCAGGATCATTCCACTTGGTGATCTTGCCCAGATAGATGTTGGCCAGTGTTGCGCCGTCAAGATGCAACGCGCCATTGGCAACGCCTTCGATATTTACAACAGGCACCACACCACCGATGATAGTAGGGAACTGCATCAAGCCGCCCTGTTCGAGTTCTTCAGGTGTCAAAGGCTTGTCGGATGCACCGAAATCAACTGTCTTTGCGTTGATTTGCTTGATACCGCCGCCTGAACCGATTGACTGGTAGTTCATGTTGCTGCCTGATGCTGCCTTGTAGGCTTCAGCCCATTTTGCGTATGCTGGGTACGGGAAGGTCGCGCCTGCACCGGTGATGTCGGTTGCAAAGGATGCGCTCGCAAATGCGAACGAGGAAACTGCAGTGATTGCGATAAGTACTTGCTTGAGCTTCATGTTTTCTCCTGTAAATGGTTTGCTCTTGGAAGGTGCCACGCTGGGGGGCGATAGCGTTTCGAAGCAGGCAGATATTATGTAATAAATATGACAGTATTATTACACAGGTGTAATTGGTCAGCTTACAGATTGTCGGGTTTGTGAATGGCAAGTTGTATCATTCTGGCCTTGCGTTGCTCTGCATGACGCAAGCCGATAAAGGTCAGCCAACCGACGATGAACAAGCCGATGGTGAAGGCGCCATAAGCGATAGGCCAGGGTATGCCTTGCGTCATCATCGAATATTCGGACATGCCGCCGATACCCGCCAGCACATTGAGCGGCATGAATACCACGCTGATAACGGTCAGTCGCTTGATGTCCTTGTTCTGGTTGATGTTGATCGAACTGTCGGTTGCATCCATCAGGAAGTTGATCTTGTTGAACAAAAAGGCGGTGTGCCCGTCCAGTGATTCGATGTCGCGCAAAATTTCGCGTACATCTTCATGTTGTGATTCGGACAGAAATTTGGAGCGCATCAGGAATGACAGTGCGCGCCGGGTATCGAGCACATTGCGGCGGATGCGACCGTTCAGATCTTCTTCTTCAGCAATAGAGGCCAGGATGATGGCGGCTTCGTCGTCGGTGATGTGGGAGCGAAGCACCTGTTTGCCCACAGCGCCCAGATCGGAGTAGACATCCTCCAGCGCATTGGCGGAATATTCCACGTCAGCGGCATATAGATCGAGCAGCACATCCTTGGCTTCGGATACATAGCCTGTTTGCGCACGTGCACGCAGACGCTGAAGACGGAATACAGGCAGTTCTTCTCCCCGTACTGAAAACAATGTACCCTGATTCAGGATAAAGGCGACGGCCACGTTGCGGGATTCGTCCACGCGGTCAAGCAAAAAATCAGAGTGCAAATGGACGGCGCCACCTTCTTCCAGATAAAAACGCGCGCTGGTTTCCAGGTCGGTCAACTCCTTCGGGTTGGGTAGATCCAGTCCGAACAGTTCGCTGGCCCAGGCAATTTGCTCATCATCGGGCGCGACCAGATCCACCCAGATCGGTTTGGCATTGATCAGGTCTTCGCGACTGTTGATGGTGATCTGTCTTAAGCGCCCGTCGAGCAGGTCGAATGCGCGCAACGTGATATTCTGAATTTTGGGTGTGGTGTCTGTGACCAGCTCCGAGCGGACATCATCGGACATCACCCGCAGGATGTTTTCCTTTCTTTCATCTGATATCAGTTGCCAGACGATGTCCCTGTCATCGGCAGCCAAGGCTTCCAGAATGCGGGCGACAGCGGCCGCATCCAGTTGCTCAAGCCGAATCTGCAACTCGGCGAGATTCTGTTTGTGCGCTAGGGTCTCAATGAGTTTGTGTTTATGCAATAGCCGGTTCACTTGCAGCAGGTTCTTTTGTGTATCAGCCTGGTCTTCAATTGTGTTTTGCATAACGCGACCCATCGATTGTAAATTTTTGTGCATTCTAGCCTAATTCGACTCCGCCCTATTGTTGTATGCGGCATATCGTGTTGCAGGTAATCGGCGCTATCTGTCCGTTGTGGATGTGCTAAATAAAATTAAGGTTGAATATTTTTGATTCAGCCTGTAAAATTCGCCCTCTTTGAAAATTGGTTGGAGTAGAAGCATGGCGCGAGTATGTCAGGTCACGGGCAAAGGTCCGATGAGTGGTAACAATGTTTCACATGCGAATAACAGAACCAAGCGTCGCTTCTTGCCTAATCTGCAACGTCGTCGCTTCTGGGTCGAGGCTGAAAATCGCTGGGTAAGCTTGCGCTTAACCAATGCTGGTTTGCGCACCATTGACAAGAATGGTATCGAATCCGTGCTGGCAGAGATGCGTGCACGCGGCGAAAAAATCTAAGGGGTACAGAAAATGCGTGAAAAAATCAAATTGGAGTCCAGTGCCGGTACCGGTCATTTTTACACCACGGACAAGAACAAGCGCACTACACCGGAAAAGATCGAGATGAAGAAGTACGATCCCGTTGTGCGTAAGCATGTCATGTACAAGGAAACCAAGCTGAAGTAAGCTGGCTCCACAAAAAAACCCGCTTCGGCGGGTTTTTTTTCGTCCGTATATTGCCTGGCATATCCAGTCAAAGGGTAATTTTTGGCCGTACAAAGGCATTTTTCAATCCGGCCAACCCGATCGTTTTCCACGGCTTAGGGAAGTACCGATTTATTCTCGTTTGTCATTGATGAAACTACTAGCCAGCTACTAGGTGCGATAAAACATGCACCAAGTGGCTGTTTATCCAGCGAAGGCGGGAATCCAGTTAAATCAATAGGCTGGATCTCCGCTTGCGCGGAAAAGACGAATAAATCAGCGTCTTAGGCCTTATTGCATAGGCTTTCATGCATATTGTTATTGAGTAGCTCATGGCGCAGGATTTGCACTCGTAATTATTTCGGGCGCTGCATGAATTTTGCGCGGTTGGGGTTGTAGACGGCAAGCTGAATGTGAATAGCCCTGCGATGAGATTGTTTCTTAACTTGGTTACTTAACTGGAAGGGGAATACGGCATGACGACAGAACTGGAAGCCATCGAAATTCACCGAATTGAAAATGAGCGCAGCAATTTCAAGTTGCTGCTCGCAGAAAATCCCAACTATTTTGGCAATCTTGAAAAAAGTGATTTCAAGGCAGTCAAAAAGGCGCTCGCTAATATCAAATACGAAGAACTGACCTGTGTCGGATTCAATCCGGACAGCAATCTGCTCGAAGCCACCATTGCAATCAAGTTGCCCTCGGGCTATGGTGGCAATCTGTGTCAGGCAGGCTCACACGAATATGTCCGTTTCTTCGTTAATTACGGTTCAGGCTGGGACGATGCCGGTCTGGTGGCCGTCAATGTGCATGACATCGCCAGCGGCCTTGATTGTGCCAAGCATGTTACCAAGCCGCTCAGTTATGTCGCGACGCTCAGCTATAAGCCCAAACAGGATCAGTGCAAACATGCGATGTTGCCCAAGGTGCATGCGATTTTATCCTGGCAACTGGTGCCTCCGGCAGGTTCCGCCAATGTCAACTGGCAGCCGGTATGGGGGAACAGCCGGGATTGCCATATCCAGATCAAGCCGCGCCGACGCAATCTGTTTGACCTGATTGAACTGGTCGCTATTGAGGCTGGCCAGAAAATCAAATTGCCTAAGGAATACGAGGCGGTGGCAGCCGAACCGATTCCGCTGCCGGATCCAGGGCCGTTATCGCTCACCGAGCTGGCCCAGCTCTATCATCCTGCTAGCGCAAGCAAGGCCGATGTCAGTATGGCGGTCGAACCTCATCGCTTTGCGCTGGCGCATATTCAGCAAGCACTTGCTTCCAGCAGTTTTACACAGGCGGATATTGCGGCAAAAATTGTGCAATGGCAGGCGCTGGGCATGAACTGGCAGGAAGTGCTGGCTACGCTGGTTAAGACCAAGGCCAATGTCGGATACGAGGAAATTGAATGTCTCGGTCTGGATAACAATCTGGATCGGCTGGTTGCCACCTTGCGGATCAAGAAACCCTCCGGCTATTCCGGCGATCTGTGTCATGCGGGCAGCCTGGAGTATGTCGCCTTCTGGGCAGATTGGGATAATAGCTGCCAGTGGCAGTATCTGGGCACGGTGGCAGTCAATGTGCATGATATTGCCGCCATTCCGCCGGATGGGCTGTGTTATTCGGCAATTCTGCCGGTCGATCTGACGCATCATCGCGATCACTGCGATAAGCCAAAAATTGCCCAGGTGCGTGCGGTGCTGTCGTGGAATACCCCGCCTTCGACGGTAGATCCGGATGCGCCCGTTCATTGGGGGAATAAGCTGGATAAACATGTGCAGATCAAACCGGGTGAACCCTTGTCGCCTGGCGAAATTAAACCTGTCATCGGCATACTGGGCGGTATTCCGATCAGCAAAATTGATCTTGGCAATGGCATGACCACCCCGACGGCTTTCTTTGCGCTCAACGGTATCGCGCCAGACAGTCTGGGGCGGCCCTGTCCGTTTGGTGGCCGCGTCGTGCTGCAAGGCCCCGCATTCCCGGGTTATAAATACCGTGTGCAAGTGCGCAATCTGACGACGACCGGGCCGTGGACAACGGTCACGACGACGTTAAAACTGGTGGACTGGACGGGCACTGTTTTCACTCAGCAGGTGGCCGATGGGGCGGGACTGTACACGTTTGTGCCGTTTACCCTCAATGTCGACAATGTGCTCGCGTGGTGGGATAGCACTGGCGATGATTTGTGGGAAATCCGGCTGCAACTGGCTGACATGGCCGATAACCTGCTGCCGGGTGTGGATGCGCATCGTATTCAACTTGATAACAGCGGACCTGAAGTGGTGATCCATATCGACAATGGCGGCGATTGTGGCAAGTTCCATGTGGGTGATGTGTTGAACGGGCATTTCGTTGCACGCGATGCCAATTTTGGTTCGTATAGTCTGGGAACCAGCCCGTATGCAGGCTCTATTGTACCGTCCAGCGGCTGGTCGCAAAGCGCCCCCGCACCTGGCGATGCCTGGACGCTGGATACGACCGGGATGAGGCCCTGCGGCTATGTCGTCAGCGTGAGCGCGGTGGATCGCACCATCGTCAATAGCGCGTGGGTGGGCCATTGGGGTTGGGCTTCGGCGGGATTCTGTCTGGAATAATCGCCAGTAAGGCCTGTTAGGGGGCGGCGCGACTGTCCCTACGGCAGGCGATGTAGGCCCTAAAACAACTTTCATCAGAGGAGAATAAAAATGACTCAAAATGATTGTCAAACAAGGAATCCGGCAAGCGTCCCTTGCTGTCCGCAGCTCGAACCCTGCGAGGTTTGCGATACACTCAATTTCGACTATCGACTGCCCTTTCATCCGGTGGTGCTGGCGAATGACAAGCGACAGGCTGTACAGGTTGAGGTGACGCTGCATTTTCGCCTGACCCGTTGTTCAGGGCCGTTGTCGCTCGGCGATGTGATGTACAGCACTACGCTGCTGCCCGGCGAAAAAGTGCATCTGCAATCGAGCGATCGGCATACCCGCTTCAGTTATGACAGCGAGACGAAACTGTCCTATCGCAATGAGGCGACCTCGGAGGAATCCTATTATGCGGCGGGTATGGCGCACGGTATGAGCAATCTGAGCATGCTCGATACGACCAATTCAAGTGCTGCTTCCGGTTCGTTGGCGGCAAGCAGTAGCGGTGGGGCAGGCATAGACCTGGGTTTTATCAGCATCGGCGGGTCGGCGTCCGGCAGCGCCTATGGCGCGTATTCCACAAGTGCGCTGGCGCACCAATTGACGCAGCATGCCGAGTCGCTGCATCAGCACATGGAAGTCAGCACCCGGGCCGTGTCTTCAACGTCGATCGGTGAGGTCGCCACGCGCAGTCATCAGCAGGGCGAATCAGATGATCAGTACGAAGCGTCTTCCCGCGTTTTCAGCAATCCCAACCGTTGTCATGCGATTACATTTATCTTCTACCGCATTAATAAGTGTCAGACGGTGCGTTTTGAGTTGGTGAGCATTACTCGGCGTGTGGATGATCCTGCCGCGCCCACCGGCGTGGTGCTCAATCCACCCAATCCCAGTACCGGCGTCGCGGTGCATCCGAGTGCCGTACTGGCGACTTCTGCGAACCGGCTGGAGGTGGCGCGCCGCGTACAGGAGAGCCTGGTCGTGGAGCGATCAAATCTCTCTGCAGCCGTCGGCGCTATGCGCTACAAGACTTTTGGTAATTTGACCCCTCAAGAGGCTATCGCGGCAGATGCTCAAAAGGCGGCCCTGCGGCAGGTCGATCATGATTTGATTGCCGAGGGATTGCTGGATAAAAGCGGTCAGGTATCAGCGGATGCGGTCAAGAAGTTTTCCTGGGAAAAGCATTTGTCGCTACCGACCCCGGGCGTGATGGTCAAGGGGTGTCTGGATGACTGTTGCATCTGCGAGCCGGAGCTAAAAAGGGAAATCGAGCTCGATCTTGCGAAAAAAGACCTTGAAAATCAATTGCTAAAGCGACAGATCGAATTGCTGGAACAGTCGCAGCAGTACCGCTGTTGCCCGGGTGAGTGCGAAGCCCCTGCTGCGCCGTAAGCGCTGGTTTATTCGTCATCCCCGCAAAAGCGGGGATACAGCCTGTTGATTTGACCGGGTGGCCGTTCCTCGAAACTTCGCTTTGCTCGGTTTCCGCCGCAGCCTGCCCTCCATTGGGTTTGTCGGGGGCGTGAACGATAAAACCGAATAATTCAGCGCTTCCTTCATGTGAAATACGCGTAGCGCCTCGTTTGTCCCTGCACCCTCAAAGAGGGAAGGTTAGATGCTGATTACTGTTTCACCAACCAAGGGAGATAGCTATGAAATATGAAAATATTCGCAACGACTTAAAAACCGGCGACATTCTTTTGTTCTCGGGGAAAGGGGGGATTTCAGATGGCATTAAATTTTTTACCCTTAGTAAGTATTCTCACGTAGGCATGGTCTACAGATTCGACAATGAACTGGACCCGAATGGCTCATTATTTTGCTGGGAATCAACGACATTAAGCGATCTCAAGGATGCTGATACCGGAAAGCTAACCAAAGGGGTGCAGCGTGTCGAGCTTTCTGAGCGACTCGAAAGATGTTTTGCGAAGGGATATGAAATTAGTGTTCGGCAACTCTCAAAAAAACTTGCTAACGACATGATACTCGCGCTCAATAACTTCCGGCATGAAGTGAGTGGTCGTCCGTATGAGACAAGTAAAATTGAATTGCTAAAAGCCGCATATGACGGCCTCTTCGGGGATAACAAGGAAGACTTGAGTTCCTTGTTTTGTAGTGAGCTTGTAGCAGAGGCGTATCAAAGAATGGGGCTGCTGACAGAGAATCTTCCATCGAACGAATACATACCGAAGGATTTTTCTGAAGAAAAAAGCCTGAGCCTTGAGCTTGGCTATAGCCTGCAAAAAGAAATTGATATTCATGCCCTGTAGTCATTACGCAACTAAAGCTACGCTCAAGCGGGACGGCGCAGAAGCACGCAGTTCCTTAGTTTTACAAAAAACTAACTGGTAAAGGTGACGAATATGCGCGAAAAAAATTGTCCACACAGTGTTATGTCACTACAGGAAGGTAGCGCGGCAGAAGCACTTCTCAAATTGGAAAAGCATCCTGGGATCGAGGCGTTTTACGCGGCCAGCCTAAAACTGGATCGCTTCTATGTTGCACGTGCCGCAACCGCGATTCGCCGGGATTTCGTCTGGTTAAGCTATCGACGGCATGAGAACACCGAGATGCACAACCTCGTGCTCTACAACCTCCTCTGCGTATACGACGGTCTGGCGCGTTATCTGGATTGTCAGGGTTTTAACAAGCTTGTGCCGTTCGAGCTGTTCATGGATTTTCCATTCCAGAAAGCGAGTCTATGCATGTCCGTTGAGAACGAGCTTTTGATGGAGGCCGGGATGCACCCCGCAGATGTGCGGCGATACTGGGAGATCGTGGAGGAACACAAGACGCAGGTATTGCGCAACTGCGCCGAGGGATTCTGTTTCCAAACATTCACCCTGCCCATGCACCTCGGCTATCTTGGACCGCGGGACGGTAATAGCTGGCTAGACCGGCTCGTCGCGGGTGTGGCTGGCGTTGCCGCCGTTGGGCTGAATATTGCGGGCGCCACCGCCGGAACTGTCGCGACCTGCGGTTTTGGCGCCCCGCTTGCGGGCGCGCTTGTCGCAGCATCAGTTACGGCCGGCGTAGTGGGTATCGGCCAGGCGACAACAGGGGGCATGACGCCCTAGCCTGATTTGGTTTGTCGTGCTGTCGTCTGCTGGAACGACGCGCCCGATATGGTTGGTTTGATTTGTTTATTCGGATCACGCTTCTAAATGTGCCGAATGGCAGTCAATCGTGCACGAATCTAGGACGTATGGCATAGGCTGTTTGGCATATTGTTTTTGCAACGGCTGCGGCGCAGGATTCTGGCTGCGGGAGTCGGTTGAGGTGTGTTTGACCTTTACGCTATTTACAAAGCAGGTGCGCATAAAAATATGCTACCCATTGATATAAATAAAGTTTTTTACAAACTAATTAGGCGCCTGAAAGTACCCAGTAATTTTCACTTATCCAGGAGGTTAAAATGTCGAATCGTAGAGCACTTTGTATAGGTATCAACGTTTTCAAGAACTATCCCGGTAGCACCCTGCAGGGGTGCGTCAACGATGCCAACCAGATGGTCGGTATTCTTGGGCAATATCTTGGCTTCGCCGCAGCAGACATCAAGGTATTGGCCGATGCCCAGGCGACCAAGCAGGCGATTATGGCTGAACTAACTGCCATGGTTAATGGTGCCAAGACGGGTAAGTACAGCTATCTGGTGTTCAGCTTGTCTAGCCACGGCACCCAGGTGCCGGATACAAACGGGGATGAGGCGGATCATTTTGACGAAGCTTTCTGCCCCCACGATCTGGCGGAAAAAAATGGCCAATGGGATCCGGCTCACGTGATTATCGACGATGAACTGCATGACCTGTTTGCACAAGTGCCAGACAACGTCCTGGTGGAGGTGTATCTGGACACCTGCCACTCAGGTACGGGTCTGAAGGCTGTGGACCTGATGCCGAATCGCCGTCCCCGCTATATTGCGCCCCCCTCCATGGCAGCGTGTGAAAATGTAATGCCCCTCATGGCGCGTGGAATGCGTCGCCGCGTGGTGGAGAGGGCGGCCAAGAATGTCATACTTTGGGCAGGTTGCAGGGACAATCAGACCAGCGCGGATGCGTATATCGGCGGCAGCTATCATGGTGCCTTCACCTATTACTGGGTCAAGGAAACCAAGGCTGCCAACAACAGTATTTCGCGCGCTAATCTACTCAAGAAAGTGAATGCGGATCTTGCCAGTAACCATTATTCACAGGTAGCCCAGCTTGAATGCCCGGCTACTCAAAGGGCAATCGCCCCCAAATAGCCCTTTCCATGATTGATACGCAGTGTGATAGTCATGTCGGAACAGCGTCTCAGTGAGCTGGATTTTGCGGCGCTGACCCGGCGTACCTTTTTCCCATCCCCGTTGGCATGGGAGGATCAGGCGCTGTATTTTCTGATGCTAGATCGTTTTTCTGACGGCAAGGAATCGGACTATCGCGGCAACGATGGGCAGAGGGTGGCGGGCGGTGCGACGCCGCTATTTACGCCGGACGATGCGGGCAATGCGCTCAAGACACCGCAAGAGGCTGCGCGCTGGCGCGAGGCGGGCGGACGTTGGGTAGGCGGCACGCTAACCGGGCTGGCGGGAAAGATCGGCTATCTGCAACGGCTGGGCGTCACGGCGATCTGGATCAGTCCGATCTTCAAGCAGATCGCCTTTCAGGACACCTATCACGGCTACGGCATTCAGAATTTTCTCGATGTGGACCCGCATTTCGGCACGCGCGAGGATCTGAGGCAACTGGTCGAAATCGCACACCAGCATGGCATTTACGTGATTCTGGACATTATCCTCAATCACACCGGCAATGTGTTTGCTTACGCGGCCGATCGCTATCAGACGCCGCAGGGTGAGATGGATGCGCGATGGGATGGCGCGCCCTATGACGTGCAAGGTTTTAATAGCAGCAAGGGTCAGCCTGACATCCCATTCAGGACAGGTGCTGTCGTCGGGCCGGACGATGCGATATGGCCGCAGGAGTTTCAGGAGCCGTCCTTTTATTCATGCCGGGGGCGCATCAGCAACTGGGATTACGATCCGGAATTTCTGCAAGGCGATTTTTGCGACTTGAAGGACATCCATCTGGGACAGGGGTCGCTCGATGCCTATCGCCCTTCCGATGCCCTGCTCGCGCTGTGTCAGGCCTACAAGTTCTGGATGGCCTATGCCGATATCGACGGTTTTCGGGTGGATACCGTCAAACACATGGAGCCCGGTGCGACGCGTATTTTTAGCTCGGTGATGCACGAGTTCGCGCAGCGCATCGGCAAGGAGAATTTTTACCTGATCGGCGAAATCACCGGCGGACGGGAGCGGGCGTTTGACACGCTGGAGGCGACGGGTCTGGATGCGGCGCTGGGCATTGACGACATTCCCGACAAACTGGAATATCTGGCCAAGGGCTATCGCAATCCGATCGACTATTTCGATCTGTTCCGCAATTCCCTGCTGGTGCAGAAGGAGTCGCATGTCTGGTTCCGCAATAAGGTGGTGACGCTGTTCGACGATCACGATCAGGTGCGCCGGGGTCAGAACAAGGCGAGATTCTGTGCAGGCGGCGAGGCGTCGAGACAGATGATCATCCCTGCGTTGGCGCTCAACGTCATGACGCTGGGAATTCCCTGTATCTACTACGGCACCGAGCAGTGCCTCGACGGCGCTGGCGACAATGACCGCTATATCCGCGAGGCCATGTTCGGCGGCGAATTCGGCGCGTTTCGCAGTCGCCATCGGCATTGCTTTGATGAGGATGGATTCGTTTACCGGGAGTTGGCAAAACTGCTGGCGATCCGCAAAGAAAAAATCGCGCTGCGCCGGGGACGACAGTATTTGCGCGAGATTTCCGGAGATGGGGTGAATTTCGGTTTGCCGCAGATGATGGGCAGTGAAATACGTTCCATCGTGCCTTGGTCGCGCATTCTGGATGACAGGGAAATCTTGCTGGCCATCAATACCGATCCGCTGAATGTGCGCACCGCCTGGGTTGTGGTGGACAGCGGCTTGCATCCGGCGGGTAGCGGTCTGAACTGCTTTTATTCGACGAACCCCGCGCAGGTGGGGCAGGTGATGGAGGTCAAGACGATAGCGGGCGCGAAGGCGGTGCTGCTGAGCGTGCCTGCGGCGGGATTCGTGATGTACGCATGATGTGTTTGACCGTCGCGGTTGTCTGGATGGCTGAAGATTCAGAGGAGATTGATCATGAATTTATTACAGGGAAGTATAGCCTTCGCACTGGCGCTGGCCGGACTGGCTACCTTGTGCACGGTGCTGATTGAAATTCTGCACCGGGTTGCAGGTTGGCGCGCTGACGGGCTGAAAAACATGCTCAATGCCTATTTTGATCATGTCATTGTGGCGCGGTTTGGAGAGGAAAAGCCAGCGAATTTGACTGAGCTTAAAAGCAACTATCTGGACACGCTTAGCGAGAGCCATCTGATCACACATCTGATGGAAGGCAAGTCAAAAATGCCGCTGTTTGTGCGCCGTAACATGCTGCAACTCGAATCGCTGTCCTTGCAGGAGTTCCTTGGCAGGTTGCCCGATGCGGATGTTTTTGGCCATTTGGAATTAACTAAAAATCATGAGCAGCAGGTTCAGTTGCTCGCCGAACTGGGCGAGAAATATGCGCATTATGGCAATGCGGCCAGTAATTATTTCAAACGTCGTGCCCAATTTTTATCCCTTATTCTGGGGCTTTGCCTGGCCGTGTTCGGCAATATTCATGCAGGGCGAATTTTCGATGCCTTTGTGAAGGATCCAGTTCTCGCTGCGCGTATGGAACAACAAGCCGACGGCATCCGTTCGGTTATTGCGCGTCAACAGGCTGAACAGGTGGCTGACGGGATGTCGCAGGCAGCGCTTGCCGATATCAATAGCCAAATGCAGCAGGTAGGCACGGCGTTGGAAGCGTATCAAAAAATGGGTTTGCCCATGGGTTGGACATATTATCCCAACTG
>CAWASY010000104.1:0-37830 GCA_963784505.1 uncultured beta proteobacterium
CCGCCGCGTCGCCCTTTGCCAACATCATCGTTTCGAGTTCCTTGAAACTCGTGGAGCCCGACTTCGATCTTCTTGCCCAAGATCCGAGTCCCAGCTGGCGTAGCGCTCGTCGACAATCTTGTCGATCGCGCGGTCGGCCCGAATCGCTGCGGCAATTTTCAAGCCCCGTGCGAACGCGTCCATGCCGCCGATGTGGGCGTAAAACAAATCGATCGGCTCAAAGCTTTCGCGACGAACCTTGGCGTCGAAGTTCACTCCGCCCGGTGCCAATCACCGTACTTCAGGAGCACCAGCATCGTTTGCGTCGTCAGGTAGTAGTCGGTCGGAAATTGGTCGGTGTCCCAACCCAGCAACAGGTCGCCGGTGTTGGCATCGATGCTACCCGAGCATCCTTGCATGCCGGCGTACTCCAATTCGTGCATCATCGTGTGACCAGCCAACGTGGCGTGGTTGGTTTCGATGTTCAGCTTGAAGTGATCCATCAAGTCGTAGGCGCGCAGGAAGTTCAAGCAAGCCGCCGCGTCGGAATCGTATTGGTGCTTGGTCGGCTCCTTCGGTTTCGGTTCAATCAGGAACTGGCCGGTGAAACCGATCTCTTTGGCGTAGTCGACCGCCATGTGAAAGAAGCTCGCCAGGTGATCCAGTTCGCGTTTCATGTCGGTGTTGTACAGGTTCTGATAGCCTTCGCGACCGCCCCAGAACACGTAGTTTTCGCCGCCGAGTTGATGGGTGACTTCCAGCGCCTTCTTCACCTGCGCCGCGGCGTAGGCAAACACTTCGACGTTGCAGTGGTCGCCGCACCGTGCATGAACCGCGGGTTGCTGAACATGTTGGCGGTGCCCCACAGCAACTTCACACCGCTGCGTTGTTGCTCTTCGGCGAGAACCTTGGCGACGGCAGTCAAAGTTCGCGTTCGATTCAGTGAGCGTCGATCCTTCGGGGGCAACGTCGCGATCGTGGAACGCGTAATACGGCGCTTGCAAGCTTTTCAAAGAACTCAAACGCGACGCGGGCTCGGTTGCAAGCGTTTTCGACCGATTCGGTACCATCGTCCCAAGGTCGCTGCATCGTTCCGCCGGCCCAAACGGGTCGCTACCGGTGCCGCGGAACGTGTGCCAATAACAGACCGTGAATCGCAAATGATCCTTCATCGTTTTGCCTTCGACCACTTCGTCGGGTTGTACCAACGAAACGCGAGCGGATTGTCGCTTTGGGGCCTTCGTACTGGATCTTCGAAATGTTGGGGAAAGCAGGCACGGCGAGAACTCTCAAGAATCGAAAGGGTTTGAATTGCACGACACGCACATTGTGCAGACTATCCGCCAAGATGCCAGTAGAAGTTCGCAAAGCTTAGTAGCTTTTTCACGCCATTACTTAGGCGGACGGTAATCATTGACCCGGTATTTCATTGAAGATTGTGGTTTTTCGTGAGAATCCGGTAGATTCTCCATCGTAGATAGCAGAATGAATTTTCCCTGTTCATCAGCGGAAGTGACCCAATGCCGAAACGTCGTTCAGTTGCCCTACTCGTCGAAACGTCCAACGAATATTCGCGAGGTTTGCTCGAAGGAGTTTTGGCATACAACAAAGAGCACGCAAATTGGTCCGTATTTTTGACGGAACAGAGTCGCGGTGCGCCACCACCGCTGTGGCTCGATAATTGGAGCGGTGACGGAATCATTGCTCGTATCGACACCGAAGCCATGGCCGAGGCGATGCAGAAACTCAAGCTGCCGACGGTGGACCTTAGTGCAGCACGCCATTACCGGGGATCCCTTGGGCCGAAACTGACAACGAAGCGATTGCACGTGTGGCGATCGATCATTTTATCGAACGCGGCTTCAAGCACCTGGCCTTCGCCGGAGACCCAAGCTTTGAATGGTCCACCCATCGTTGTGAACACTTCGTGCGGCTTGCCGAAGATAAACGTCGCACCGTGCATGTCTACCAAGCCATTCCGCGTTTCGACTCGGCATTTACACTCAACAAGGAACGCAAGCAACTTTCAAAGTGGTTGAAGTCATTGCCGCGTCCGATTGCGATCCTTGCTTGTTACGACCACAAGGGTCAACATATTCTCGACGTTTGCCAATCGCTTGAGATCGCAGTGCCCGAAGAGATCTCGGTTCTCGGTGTCGACAACGACCGATTGCTTTGTGAGTTCGCCACGCCACCGCTGTCGAGCATCATTCCGGATACTCATCGAACCGGCTACGAGGCTGCGGAACTGTTAGAGCAAATGATGTCGGGCCAGTCTCCGGCACGACGACGACTCGTCACCCCCATTCTCGGCGTCCAGACTCGCGGTTCGACGGACGTGCTAGCGATCGAAGACCAGGACGTTGCTGTGGCATTGCGTTACATCCGCGAACACGCTCACCACAACATCCGCATCGCCGACGTGCTCAAGCAAGTTCCGTTGTCTCGCCGAGTGTTCGAAAATCGTTTCTTCCAAGCGCTCGGACGAACGCCGCACGACGAAATCCTGCGATTGAGAATGAATCGCTTGAAGGAATTGCTCACCAACACGCATCTCGGCATCGGCGAGATGGCTAAGGTCGCCGGCTATGAACATCCCGAGTACATGGCCGCCGCGTTCAAACGCGAAACGGGCATGAGCCCCAGTGAGTATCGCAGCAAGTATGGTGGAGGGGCAGCGTACTACGGCAGTACTTCGAGCACGATCGGCGCCGGCGTAATGCCTCCGTCGATTTCGGCCTGCAAAAAGAACAATCGCTTGCCAGGCTCGGTGATCGGGTCCGCAGTGATGAAGAACTCTCGCTCGGTTTCTCCCGCAAGCAACAACAGCCCGTTGAGTCCGATGTTGTCGACATAGACGCCGTGAGTCGTGTCGCGACCCGCGAACTCTTTGCCGAAACTGATTTCATTTTCGAAGTCCTTCTCGCGACTGACGACGACTCGCGCGGAAACGGTTTCACCACGCGCAACCGATAGCGTCCAGGGCTCGCTTGCATCGTGGCCTGTGGGAACAGCGTCGATTGGAACGATTTTCGGTGTCGCCTGGGGTGGTCCAGCGAGCGTTAGCTTGCCGACCGAACCGACGCTGCGTTCGACCCGTCGTCCAAGCACCACCGCGGTCGCGGTTACCGTTGGTGAAACCTCGCCATCCCATGTGGGACAATCGGCGTCAGCCCACAGATTGGCGATCGCTTCCTGCTGTCCGGCCTGGATCGTGACCGGAAACGTGCTGTGCAGTCCCGGCGGTAAACCGGCCACGTCAAACACGACTTCGCCATCGAATCCATCCACTCGATCGACTTTCACAGTGCATTCGCGACCGGTGCCTTTGCGAATCGGCTTGCTGATCGCTTTCACGCTCGCCGTAAAACTCGGGATCGCGGCTCGAATTTTAAGTCGATACGCGTATCCAGCGTCGCCTTCGCCAGTCCCGCCCTCGCCACGCGTGTCCGTGATACACACCGTGTAGTGAGCATCAGTGGGTGCCGTGAACAATGAGACGGCTGTTCTTGCCAGCCGAAGCTGACGGATCGTCATCGTTTTCGTAGTACACATCGAACACGGGTAACCCGTTCGCGGTGGGCTCGGCATCCATAGCAAGCGGTTGGACCACGTACGCCGGTTCTCCCAAAGCATGCACCACATGACTCGTTCCAAAGTAGGTCCAGCGGTCTCCGGTGCCGGGATAAACATTGAATCCCGGAGTCCGGTCCCCGTGGATGCATCCACAAACGCGTCACTTCGCCCGAGGCATACAGGTAGTCGTTGAGGTTCATTTCTTCCCACGCGAACACACGGAAGTCATTGCTTTGCATGCTGTCCTTGCCGCGGAATGTGAAGTAGGAATCACGCACTGCTTGCAGACGGGTTCGCAAAACCGGGTTCCCCGAATCGTCAACGATCTTCACGATCGGGATCGATCCGACTTGTGCCCGCGGCGTCTGCATCAATCGCCCAAACTTCGCCACGTCGGGCCGCGAATCGATATCGATCCACTTCACTGGGCGCGGGCGATTGCCCCGCTCACTTCGGCGCCGCGAGGAACATCAAGGATGCTCGCGTTTTCTTTGAGCGACTCACGCGATTTGGTTTCGTCAATGTTTGCGAGCGGGCCGAGATCGAGATAGATCGGCTGTAGGGATTCATGCGATTGGCGTGATGACTTCGTGATCGTCGGCAGTTCACGCGTGCTCATCGCTCCCGTCCATCGACGCGATGAGCAATTGGATCGACTCACCATCGCCAGCGACACTCAAGCAAGCATCGCTCGGAGTGTCGGAGATGGGATCGAGCACGGTGACTTGTTGCCAATCGCTGGTCGTACGACTTTGATCCGGCCCGCTTCACTCAGCGCGACTGCGGTCGCCATTCCGTCGGAGGTCAGCTCCACTCTCACGATCGGCGACTCGTCGATGAAACGTGTGGCCACCAGCGGATTGGTGCGAGGCTTGTCTTGGACACCAGTCGCCATACTCGCAGTCGATTGTCGGCGGTACCGGCAACGATGTGTCGACCATCGGCAGTGACGTCGACCGTTAGCACCTCGCCTTCGCTTTGGGACAGCGTATCGAGTCGCTTGCCGCTTGCAACGTTCCAGACTTTCGCCGTCTCGTCACTTGAGCCACTGACGAGGACCAGACCGTCCGGAGAAAACGCGAGGTCCGTGATTGCACCGTTGTGTCCCTTGAATTCGCGTACGATGTCGCCGCTTTCGACGTTCCACAGCAAGATGTCACGGTCGTAGCCGCCAGTGGCGACGTACGATTCATCGGGTGAATAAACGGCGACAAAGACGGAATCTCGGTGGCCTACCAACTCTCGGATTTGTTCGCCGGACTCGACCGAAAAGATAGCCGCGGTTCGGTAGGCACCCGTCACTCCCGATCCGACGAGCAACCGCGAGCCGTCGCGTGAGAACTCGAGCGAGTTTACCTTTCCAGATTTGATCGGCATCGTGCGCAAGAGTTTGACCGCTCTTCAGGCCAGAGTGATCGACCGTAACGCGCCGTGGCGATAAGCTTGCCGTTGCGTGGTCGTGGCGATCGCGGTGATCGGCTGTCGGACGCCTTCGACCGTGGGGATGATCGGCGTTCGAAGCTCACGTTTCATCGGCTGATCACCGTCGGGACCTATAGCTCCCTGTTCAATCCAAGCGGCAATCAGGGCAAGTTCCCTCCTCACTAGGCCCCTCGGCGTCATCCGGCGGCATCTTGGGTTCGAGCTTTGCCGCTGGCCATCAACAACTAGCCGACTACTCGACGGACTGCCCTGGCGTGATCGCAACTCCACTCTCGCCGCCGTCCATGAGTTTTTCGAACGACTCCATTACCAATCCACCCTGGTCGTCATCTTCGGCGTGACAGCCGACACCGTAGGTCTGGAAAATCGGCAGCACGTCGCGGTTGTAGTCGACCGTCTCCGCCGCAGATGCGCGTACGTTTGGAAAGCCCGCCATGGGTTTGCTACGCAAGCCCAGCAGCGTATCAGATGCTGCACTGCTGCTCGGATTCACCCGAATCAAGGCGGTATCCCTGGGTATCGCCGCCATGTCTGGCTTTGAAAAACGCCCCGGCACCAACCAATCATCGCCACCGGATTTATGGCTGCACAGTCTGTCCATCGCTATCGCCATGCAAACCCTCGCCAACGCCATGCCAAGGACAATCAGGCCCACCCAGGATCAAATTTTTCTGGCCGGTCTGCTGCATGACATGGGTTATATTGCACTGCATTATATTGCGCCGGAAGCGAGTGACCGTCTGCATCACCAATTCCTGCTTGAACCCAAACGCCCATCGCTGGAAATCGAGTTGCAAATGCTGGGCATCACCCATTGCGAGATAGGCGCACAACTGGCCAGGCAATGGAATTTGCCGGAAGATATCATCACCGTATTGGGCAACCATCATGTCCCTAACCTAGACACGGTTGCGGACGACCACCTGTTGCCACGTCTGGTCAATATGGCCGAAAAACTGCTGCCCAATTTCGGCATCACCGAATACTGCGATACGACCATCACGGATCAAGACTGGCAGGCACTGGGCATTGATCCTGAAAATGCCGATGATCTGATTGCCACTATCAATGAACTGGCAATACAGACCGCACAGAGCACCAATAGTTGACGTGTCGAGAGTTGCATCTGCGAACAGCACCGCAAGCCTAGCCGCCCTCTGACTATCCTCAAATGAGGCGTAGCGACTATAATCATTCATCCTTAACACGCATCCCATCATGAAATCCATTCTGTTCATCATCAGCCTGCTGCTCCCTGCTGCAAGTTTTGCGCTTCCCCTGCAGTTGCCGCCCCCTCCTGACATGGGGGCAAAATCCTATTTGCTGTATGACTTATCCAGCAATCAGGTATTGCTTAACCAGAACGGCAATGAACATATGGAACCGGCATCGCTGACCAAGTTGATGACCGCCTACCTTGCGTTTAGCGCAATCAAACAGGGAAAACTCAAACTTGATCAAAGTCTCACCGTGCCCGAGGATGCACCGCGCAGCAGCAGCGGTGAATCGCGCATGCTGCTCAAGGCTGGGCAAACCGTAACCGTAGACGAATTACTGCACGGTCTGATTGTTCAATCCGGAAATGATGCGGCCAACACCCTTGCGCTCCAGATCGGCAACACGACAGACGGTTTTGTCGCGATGATGAACAAGGAAGCGCAACGATTGGGCATGAAGGACACCCACTACACCAATCCGGTCGGCCTGCCTGACGCACAACTGTACAGCAGCGCCTACGACCTGGCCATTATCGCCGCCGCCCTGATACGTGACTTTCCCGAACACTATCCCCTGTTCGGTCTGAAGGATTACACATTTAACAATGTGACGCAGGCCAATCGCAACCGGCTGTTATGGCTGGATCCCTATGCCGATGGGCTCAAGACCGGTCACACCGAAACGGCCGGATTTTGTCTGGTGGGTTCAGCCAAGCGCGACAAACGTCGGCTGATTTCAGTGGTACTGGGTGCGGACTCCGACAGTCAGCGCGCATCCGAGAGTCAGAAATTGCTCAACTACGGCTTCCAGAACTTCGATGCGGTTCGTCTGTACCAGAACAGCGAAACCGTTACCAACGTGCGCATCTGGAAAGGCACACAAAGCCATCTCAACCTGGGTTTCAGGCAGGATATCGTACTCACCATACCAAAGGGGCAGTTTGCGCAACTGAAGGCCACCCTTGAAACTCACCAGCCCATCATCGCGCCTATCACCTCGGGCCAACAACTGGGCATGCTCAAAATCACACTTGATGGCAAACCGTTTGCCCAGTTTCCGCTGATCGCGCTCGACAGCGTGACGCTTGCCAACGTATTTTCACGCGGCTGGGACAGCATAAGGCTGCTCGTGCAGAAATACAGTCCCTGGTAGGGACAGAGGAGAAGCTGGTGACTATTTACCTGAACGGCCAGTACATGCCGATAGAGGAAGCGAAAATTTCGGTGCTCGATCGCGGCTTCATCTTTGGTGATGGGGTTTACGAAGTCATCCCGGTCTATTCGCGCCGTGCGTTTCGCATGGCTGAACATTTGCAACGTCTGCAATACAGCCTGGACGGTATTCGACTTGCCAACCCGCACACTGAACAGGAGTGGGCAGATATACTCAATGAACTTATCGCACGTCACGAGCCGGATGATCAATACCTGTACCTGCATATTACGCGCGGCGTCGCAAGTCGCGACCACCCCTTCCCCAACCCGCCCGCGCCCCCCACCGTCTTCGTGATGAGCAACCCACTGGCGGTGCCCTCTACCTCATTACTGCAAAGCGGTGTAAGTGCAGTCACGGCACAGGACAACCGCTGGCTGCGCTGTGACATCAAGGCCATTTCACTGTTGCCCAATGTACTGCTGCGCCAGATGGCGGTGGATGCTGAATGCGCGGAAACCATATTATTCCGTACCGCCTCCCAAACTCTCCCCCGCGTTGCAGGGGAAGGGTCAAACGAGGAGGTACGTGAATTTCACACAGAGAGCTTTCTGACCGAAGGCACGGCGAGCAGCATTTTTGTAATCAAGGATGACACGATTATCGTGCCGCCGAAGGATCACCTGATGTTGCCCGGCATCACCTACGATGTCATACTGGAACTGGCTGCAGCCAATGACATCCCGCATCAGATACGCAGAATCACCGCCCCTGAAGTCTTTGCTGCAGATGAACTGCTGCTAGCCTCGAGTACCCGTGAAATCATGGCCATCACCCATCTCGACGGCAAAGCAATCGGTACTGCGACGCCCGGGCCGATGTATCATAAAATTTATCAACTGTATCAAATATTCAAACGTGAAGTGATGCGTGCAAAATGAACCAGCCCCCACAAATGCCTGCCATTCCCCATGACGAGAGTCTGGTCGTCTATCCCAGCGATTTTCCACTCAAGATATTCGGCGCACAACATCCCGATTTTGCACAATCCGTACTTACAGTTGTACTCAAACATGCGCCGGACTTTGCCCCTGCCAGCATGGAAATGCGCGCCAGCAAAACAGCCAAATATATCAGCCTGACCTGCACGATACGCGCCACCTCACGTGCGCAGCTCGATGCGGTTTATCAGGAACTGTGCGATCACCCGCTGGTCAAGATGGTGTTATGACAGCAGGCGAAAATACGGTAGCGGTGACGCATTTGCACCCGCTCCATCCTGTCGTTCACACCCTCGGCATGGTCGAATATCAAGCAACATGGGACGCGATGAAGCAATTCACCGCCGACCGTACAAGCGAGACGCGCGATGAAATCTGGCTGGTGCAGCATCCGCCCACCTATACACAGGGGCTGGCGGGCAAGCCCGAACATCTGCTGCAATGCACCGACATTCCGGTGGTGAAAATCGACCGTGGCGGCCAGATCACCTATCACGGCCCGGGGCAAATCGTCGCCTATCTGCTGCTCGATCTGCGCCGCTGGCGGCTGAACGTGCGCGAACTGGTCAACCTGATGGAACAGGCGGTCGTCGATCTGCTGGGCGAATACGGCATCGCTGCAAAAAACCGTGAGGATGCACCCGGCGTGTATGTCGGCAATGCGAAAATCGCCTCACTGGGCCTCAAAATCAGGCGCGGCTGCTGCTATCACGGCCTGTCACTGAACGTGGACATGAACCTCGCGCCCTATAATTTCATCAACCCCTGCGGTTACGCGGGACTGCGCGTGACGCAATGTGTGGAACTGGGCATCACCTCCAGCCTCAACGAATTACAGGCGCAACTGACACAGAACCTGATCCACGGATTAGCACAACATTTTGAAATGAAAGCCAACCCATGAGTGACAACAAACAAACAGGCGCTGCAAAAACCGCGCGCAACCCAATCAAAATCGTGCCGCTGCAACAACGCCTGCGCAAACCGGAATGGATACGCGTCAAATCGGCCAGCGGCACCGGCTACAATGATGTAAAAAAACTGCTGCGTGAACACAGCCTGGTCACGGTATGCGAGGAAGCATCCTGCCCCAACATCGGCGAATGCTTCAGCAAGGGCACTGCCACCTTTATGATACTGGGCGATGTGTGCACAAGGCGTTGCCCGTTCTGCGATGTGGCACATGGCAAGCCGCAACCACCGGATGCCGATGAACCCGCTAACCTTGCCCGTTCCATCGGCTTGCTCAAACTCAAATATGTGGTGATCACCAGCGTCGATCGGGACGATCTGCGCGATGGCGGCGCTACTCACTTTGCTGGATGCCTGTCCGCGATCCGCATCAGTTCGCCCGATACCCGTCTGGAAATACTGGTACCCGATTTTCGGGGTCGTCTGGATGAGGCACTTGATGCGCTGGCTGTGAGCCTGCCAGATGTACTCAATCACAACCTGGAAACCGTGCCGCGTTTATATAAACTGGCGCGCCCCGGGGCGGATTATGCCCATTCACTCAAACTGCTACAGGACTTCAAGACTCGTTTTCCCGGCATCCCAACCAAGTCCGGCCTGATGCTGGGTTTGGGTGAAACCGACGAGGAAGTGCTGGAAGTCATGAAAGACCTGCGCAGTAATGGCGTGAACATGCTGACCATAGGCCAGTATTTGCAGCCTTCCGAAGGGCATTTGCCGGTCTTGCGCTATGTGCCGCCAGAAACCTTCGTGATGTTCGAACGTGAAGCACGCGCGATGGGCTTCGATCACGCCGCCTGCGGCCCTATGGTACGGTCCAGCTATTTTGCAGATGAACAGGCACATTTGGCAGGCGTTCGTTGACCAACCCCAGCGACGCATTTGGGACATTGATGGAACCTGTCAACGACAATGCAGTCAGACGGTGGCTGGCCGAAGGTAATCACCGTGTTTTCATCTGCCGAAACTTGATCCATATCAATATGTGGTATGTTTAGCAGGCGTAAAGTTGACCCATCATTTCACTTAAGGAGTCTGTTATGAAAGTTCGTTATATCGTTGCATTAGGTCTTGCCCTGTCCGTTTCAGCGACTGCATTCGCTGCCGATGATGGCGAAGCGTTATTCAAAAAGAGCGGCTGTACTGCCTGCCATAAGGTTGACGGCAAATCCGTAGGTCCCGCCATGAAAGCCGTTGCCGCCAAATATGCAGGCGACGCAGGTGCGGCAGCCAAACTGGAAGCCAAGGTACGTAGCGGCGGTTCCGGTTCTTTCGGTGCCATGCCCATGCCACCTGTCGCCAAGTCGGTTAGCGATGAAAACATCAAGACGATTGTGACCTGGGCGCTGGGTCTTAAATAATATCAGCCAGCTGTACCGAAGCAGGAAGCCGACGCGAGTCGGCTTTTTCATTCGCCATGAAAAAGTATTCGGGCAGCCTGTTATAATTCGTGCCAATTTTCCAAGCAAGCCTCCATGAATATCCTTTACGAAGAAGACGGCAGTTTCAAGGTCGGCAGCATCATGACCGACAATACCAGTTCACTGCAGATCGAAAGCCAGTCCGGCAAACGCAGCAAGATCAAGGCGGCCAACGTGATGTTGCAGTTCGCACAGCCTGCCATGAACGAATTTTTGCCGCAGGCAGAAGCAATCGCCGCCGATATCGAGGTTGAATTCCTGTGGGAGTGTTGTCCACCGGAAGAATTTGGTTTTGATGCGATTGCCACCGAGTATTTCGGCCACAAGCCCAGTTCAGTGGAAGCTGCCGCAACGCTGCTCAGTCTGCATGGCGCACCGATCTATTTTCATCGCAAGGGCAAAGGCCGCTATCGCGCAGCGCCACCGGAAGTATTGAAAGCAGCGCTGGCAGGTGCCGAGAAAAAACGTCTGGCGCTGGAACTACAGGCACGCTACACGGCGCAACTGGTCAATGGCGAGCTGCCAGCCGAATTTACCGAGCATCTGAGCCGGATGCTCTACCAGCCCGACAGAAACACCTTGGAAGTCAAGGCGCTGGAAGCGGCTTGCGCAGCAACCCACCAGTCCGCGCTGCACTTGTTGCATCGCTGCGGTGCATTGCCCTCCACGCACGACTACCACATGGGCAAATTCCTGTTCGAGAACTTTCCCCGTGGCACCGGCTTCCCTGCTGTTGAACTGTCAGGCTGGGACGCTCTGCCGATGGGGGCGTCCAATGCCTTCAGCATAGACGATGCAACCACGACGGAAATCGACGATGCGTTCTCGGTTGAAAAGCTGAACAATGGCACCTGGCGTATCGGCGTGCATATCGCCGCCCCGGCCCTTGGCATGCCGCGCGATTCCGATGCAGACAAACTGGCCTGCGCACGCATGTCGACCGTGTACATGCCGGGACAAAAAATCACCATGCTGCCGGACGCCATCGTCGAAATATTTACCCTGCAAGCCGATCGCGTCTGCCCTGCTCTGTCCATGTATATCGAAGTCGAGGCCGACACACTTGCCATACTGGGATACGATAGCCGCGTCGAGCGTGTGCATATCGCGGCGAATCTGCGGCATGACACGCTCGAACCCCTGTTCAACGAGGCATCCCTGGCGCAAGGCCGCATGGATTACCCCTATGCCACTGAGCTGAACTTGCTGTGGAATCTGTCACACAAAATGGAAGCTGCGCGCGGCAAATCGTCCGCGAACATGAATCAGCTCGACTACAACTTTCACATCGAGAATGATCATGTCACCATCTCGAACCGCCGCCGGGGTTCGCCCATCGACAAGGTGGTTTCCGAACTGATGATACTGGTCAATTGCGAATGGGGTAAACATCTGGCGGAACACGGCTTCCCCGGCATCTACCGCACCCAGCAGAACGGCAAAGTACGCATGAGCACGATTGCGGCCCCGCATCAGGGTCTGGGTGTCGCGCAATACATGTGGTCGAGTTCACCCTTGCGCCGTTATGTGGACATGGTCAACCAGCGCCAGATTATCGCCATGTTAAAGGGAATGGACGCGCCCTACCCGAAAAACGACACGGGTCTGTATACCATCCTGCGCGATTTTGACATCACCTATACAACCTACAACGACTTCCAGCGCAATATGGAGCGTTACTGGTGCCTGCGCTGGTTGCAACAGGAAATCGCAGCCCTATCTCCCTCACCCACTTCGGGCGAGGGCGAAAATACAACAGCTCCTGAATTATTGATCGAAGCATCGGTCATCAAGGAGAATCTGGTCAGAATGAGCGACATACCGCTGGTATTGCGCGCACCGTCCCTGCCTGAACAGCTACCGCCCCGCACACGCGTGCAACTGGCTGTCATCGGCATTGACCTGCTCGATCTGTCGGTGCTCACGCGCTATGTCGCAACGCTGGATGAACCTGCGGCAGGCGAAGCCGATGATGAGGATGACAATGAGATACTCGATGAAATTTTGGCCGAGGCAATGCCAGTCGAGCTCGAAGCAGGGAAAAGCACTGCGGCGCCAAGCGCAATTAACGTTCATGGGAGAAATCCCCCTCCTGATGATGAAAGCCATGACCGTTCCCTCACCCTCTCCCGCGTTGCAGGCGAGGAAGCAAACGAGGCGCTGCGCGACTTTCACGTTAATGAGGGGGAGCCGGCTTGCTAGCCACGCTCAAACAGGGTATTACGCTGGCGATGCTTTTTTCAATCGCGCTGCATGCGTTCGCGCTGTTTGGCATCACGCTGGTACTACCCAAGCCGCCAAGCGCATCGGACATGATGCAACCATTACACGTGGTGCTGGTTAATAGCAAATCGGAATCCAAACCGATTAAAGCCGATGCGCTAGCGCAGGCCAATCTGGACGGCGGCGGCAATACGGAACAGGACAGACAAGCCAAAAGCATGTTGCCCAATATAGGCGAGGATCAGAAAATCTCTCCTGAGCAGGCCGCACGCCATGTTGCGCAATTGGAGGAGGAATCCAAACGCCTGCTGACCAATTTGAAAAGCAGTTACAAAATATCGCAACCCAAGGAGCAGCAAAAAACGGACAGTGCAGAGGATATGGTACAGCGCAGTCTGGAAATCGCTCGACTGGAAGCGCAGATCAATAAAAACAATGATTATTACCAGAAACTTCCCAGGCGAAAATTTATCGGCGCACGCACTCAGGAATTCCGCTACGCGCAATATATAGAAGACTGGCGCGTCAAGGTGGAACGCATCGGCAACCTGAACTACCCTGAACAGGCGCGGCGCGAACAGGTCTATGGCAAATTGCAACTCAGTGTTTCGATCAGGGCGGACGGCAGCGTGGAAAACATCGAGATCAGCCGCTCGTCCGGACACCGCATCCTCGATGCCGCTGCCATGAGCATCGTCAGACTCGCCGGGCCATTTTCCCCTTTGCCGCCCGATATCAAAAAGGACGTGGACATATTGACAATCACCCGAACCTGGTCGTTTACCCCTTCGGACAAACTGGAAAGCGAATAATTCTTAAAGTTCTTGACCATTTTTTTCATGCTGGTTAGAGTGCGCACCATGCGTTATTCCCTGTTTGCCCGATTACTGCTGGTATTTTCCCTGCTGTTTGTACAGACGGGCAGTCTCGTGCACGGCATTTCGCACGCACTGGCAGACCAGACCCAGGATCAATCGCTGCCGCATGACAAACACTGCGACCTGTGCGCAGCCTATGCACAGCTTGGCAGCGCGCTAGGCAGTCATGGCGTCGCATTCACACCCGCCGATATACAAACGGTACAAATTGACGCCTCACTTTACGCCGTTATCCCTAACACTGCTTTTACGGCCTTCGTAGCTCGCGCCCCGCCCACTTCCGCTTAAATCATATCCAATGTCCTGCTTGCCACGCGCATAAAGGAAAGTTATTGATTTTTCGGGATTAAAAAATGTTTAAACAAACGAATTTGAGCGTAGCCGTTGCCGCGCTGTTCTGCCTGCCTGTTGCGGCACATGCCGCCAGTGACCCCGACCTGCAAGCCATCCGCGAGCAGATTCAACAACTCAAACAAAACTATGAGCAGCGCATTTCACAACTCGAAGCGCGATTGCAAAAAGCCGAATCCACCAGTAGTCAGGCGCAAAGCATCGCAAGTGCAGCGCAGACTAGCGTTCAACAAATAGCCCAACAGCCTGTCGCCAGTACCGGCAGTGCGGGCGCATTCAATCCTGCGGTGTCATTCATCCTGTCCGGCACCTATGGCAACCTTACGCAGAGCCCGACCATTCCGGCCACCGGCTTTGCGATGAGTGCCAACAACACCGGCTACAGCCAGGGTTTTTCGTTGAAGGAATCCGAGCTGGGTATTTCCGCCAACATCGATCCCGACTTTCGCGGCGTGGCAACCATGTCGCTTGCCCCGACGGGCGGCGTGACCGTGGAAAACGGCTTCGTGCAAACCAGCATACTGGGCAACGGCCTGAACATGAAAATGGGACGCTTCTTTTCCGCACTGGGTTATCTGAACGAGCAGCATGCGCACACCTGGGATTTTGTCGATCAGCCGCTGGTCTATCGCACACTGTGGGATAACCAGCTCGCTGAAGACGGATTGCAACTCAAATGGCTGGCTCCCACCGACATGTTTGTCGAAGTGGGTGGCGAAGTCGGGCGCGGACTGGGTTTCCCCGGCACCAATCGCGCCAAAAACGGCATCGGTTCGGGTGTGCTGTTTGCACATATCGGCGATGATATCGGCATCGAAAATAGCTGGCGCGCAGGCATGTCGTTACAACAGACCAGGCGCGTTAACGCCATCAGTCCCGACGCGGTTAATCCCCTGTTGAACAACAGTTTCAACGGCGACAGCCAAACTGCGGGGCTCGACTTCATCTGGAAATATTCGCCCAACGGCAATACTGCAAATCGCTATGTCAAGCTGCAGGGAGAATACTTTCAGCGCAAAGAAATCGGCCTGCTGACCTACGATACCGCATTGACCAATGTAACCGGCAGTCTTGCCAGTCGGCAATCGGGCTGGTATTTGCAAAGCGTATACCAGTTTATGCCTCATTGGCGCACCGGCCTGCGCTATGACCAGCTTGATCCGGGCACCTCAACCGTCGGCGCGCCGATTGCCGGCTTCATCGCCAGCAGTTACGGCTATCAACCCCACCGCACCAGCTTAATGCTGGACTACAGCCCGAGCGAATTTTCCCGTCTGCGTCTGCAACTGGCCCGCGACAATTCGAGGCAGGGACTGCAGAACAACCAGATTTTCGTGCAGTACATCATGAGCATGGGGGCTCACGGTGCACATCAATATTAAAATAAGCGCCAAGACCGCAAGGGTCTGATGAAAAAACTCAATTTATCTAATCGCGATAATACATGCGATAAGATTACATTGATTCCCCACACAACTAAGGGGCTACGCCCCAAGTTGTTGTGTGATGGCGCACATCAATATTGAGTGTAGGCGCGGGCGATGCCCGCAAATTAGTGTAGGAGCGGGCCATGCCCGCGATTAAATCTCACGAATTGGAGCAATAGCATGAAGAAATTTTTTAGCATCCTGAGTTTATTTTTTGTATTTTCAAGCACGGCACACGCCGCACTCAACGTATTTGCCTGCGAGCCTGAATGGGCGGCACTGACACAGCAACTGGCAGGTGACAAGGCCAGCATTTACACAGCGACCGGCGCATTGCAGGATCCGCACCGCGTCGAAGCACGTCCGAGCCTGATCGCCCGCGCCCGCCGTGCCAATTTGCTGGTTTGTACCGGCGCGGAACTGGAAATCGGCTGGCTGCCGGTAATCCTGCGTGAATCTGGCAACAGCGCGATTGCGCCAGACGCCCCGGGCTCTTTTGAAGCTGCCCGCTACGTACATATGCTGGAAGTCCCGACCCATCTTGATCGCGCCGACGGCGATGTGCATGCCGCAGGAAATCCGCATATCCAGACCGATCCGCGCAATTTTCTACCGGTAGCCGATGCACTCTCAAAACGCCTGATCCAGCTCGATCCTGCCAATACCGCGTACTACCAGCAGCAACTATCGTCCTTCAACACGCAATGGCATGCCGCCATTGCAAAGTGGGAAAAACAGGCCGCACCGCTCAAAGGCATTTCCATCATCGTGCAACACCGAGGCTTTCCCTATCTGAACAACTGGCTGGGAATGAAGCAGGTTGCCGAACTGGAACCCAAGCCCGGCATGGAACCGAGCGCATCGTATCTTGCACAGATATTGAAACAGTTGCAGCAACATCCGGCCCGTATGGTGTTGCGCGCCGCCTATCAGGACGGCAGACCATCCGACTGGATTGCCGAACGCGCCCATTTCCCGGCGGTAGCGCTACCCTATACAGTAGGTGGCACACCGCAAGCGACCGATTTGTACACACTGTTTGACGATACCGTCGCGCGGCTGTTGGCAGGGCTCAAATGAACGGCATCGAACTCGACATCCTGCTCCCTGCCTTTCTGGCAGGGCTGCTGGTGCTATCCACGCATATTCCGCTGGGCATGAAGGTTTTGGAGCGCGGTGTAATTTTCGCCGATCTGGCTGTCGCGCAAATCGCGGGGCTCGGCATCGTATTCGCCGGATTGATGAATCTGACCGACAAGCCGGTACTGGTGCAGCTCATTGCAGCAGTCAGTGCACTGCTGGGTGCAGCCCTTTTAACCTGGATCGAAAAGTACTTGCCGGACGTCAAGGAAGCCTGCATTGGTCTGACTTTCGTGCTCGCCGCCAGCGGCGGCATCCTGCTAATGAGCCGCGATGTTCATGCCGGCGAACATCTGAAGGATCTGTTGGTAGGTCAGATACTTTGGGTCAACCCGACGCAACTGATCGCCACCGTCTTGCTAAGTGGCGTGCTGTTATCCGTGTGGCGCTGGTCACTTCGACAAGCTCAGGACTGGCAACAGACTCCGCTGGGACACCTCGCCTTCTACGCCTTGTTCGCACTGGCCGTCACCGCCTCGGTGCAACTGGTCGGCGTGTATCTGGTTTTCGCCAGTCTGATCGTCCCGGCACTGGCTACCCATCGCATGCAACAGTGGCGCATGGCCTATGCATTCGGCATCGGCATCGCGGGTTATGCGACTGGACTGATGCTCTCCGCCTGGTTTGATCTGCCCGGCGGCGCTGCCATCGTCTGGGCCATGGCGCTGATCGGCGGCGTCACCGCACTGCTGATAAACCCGCAAAAGGAAGCGTGATTTTCATTACAATACACACTTTGATTGACTCTGGCTCTGCAAATGACTGACCACTACGCCGTGATCGGCAACCCCATCTCACACAGCAAATCACCGCTGATCCACAGCCTGTTCGCAAAACAGACCAATCAGGACATCAGCTATGAAGCCATAGAATCTCCGCTGGACGGCTTCACCGCGACGATAGCGCGGCTGCGCGATGAGGGGTATAAAGGCTGCAATATCACCGTTCCGTTCAAGTTCGAGGCGTTTCTGCTTGCCAATCAGCCTAGTGACAGAGCGGGTGCGCCACGCGCTGCCAATACACTTAAATTTGATAGCGATAACATCCTTGCCGACAACACGGATGGAATCGGACTGGTCACAGACATCAGCAACAACCTCCATTTCAATATCAAAGGCAAACGCGTGCTGCTACTCGGCGCCGGTGGTGCGGCAATGGGCGTACTACTGCCGTTGCTCAACCAAAAGCCTGCACGACTCGTTTTATCAAACCGCACTATCGCCAAGGCAGATGAAGCCGCACATATCCTGCGTACCCGATTCGGTGAGCACATAGATGGATCAACAGAATTTGTTGCAAAAGGCTTTAATGAATTAGCAGGTGAGGCATTTGACCTGATCATTAACGCCACCTCCGCAGGATTGACCGATAGCGAAGTCCCGCTCCCTCAAGGCATTTTTTCCGCTAATGCATTAGCCTACGACATGATGTACGGGCGCGAGACGCCGTTCATGGCCTTCGCCCGCCGTGAAGGTGCGCAGATAGCCGATGGCCTCGGCATGCTGGTTGAACAAGCAGCAGAAGCGTTTTATATCTGGCGCGGCGTGCGACCCGAGACCGCTGCCGTCATCGCTGCACTTCAATGAAAAAACTCTGGGGCTGGTTATGGCGCGGCATCGGGATATTTCTACTCCTGCTGCTGGTTTATCAACTGTGGATATTCGCGCATGTGCTGTGGTGGATCAAATTCAACCCGTCCACCAGCGCCTTCATGGAAAATCGCCTGTCAATCATGCAGGACGACAATCCGGATGCTGAACTCCAGTATAAATGGATACCCTATGAGAAAATTTCCAACAATCTCAAGCGCGCGCTGATTGCATCCGAAGACGCCAAATTCGTCGATCACGAAGGTTTCGACTGGGAAGGCATCCAGAAAGCCTATGAAAAAAATCTGAAAAAACACCGCATCGTTGCGGGCGGCTCCACCATCAGCCAGCAACTGGCCAAAAATCTGTTCCTGTCGGGGCGACGTTCGCCGTTTCGCAAGATTGAGGAGGCTGCCATTACCGTGATGATGGAAGCGGTGATGGACAAAGAACGTATCTTTGAAATCTATCTGAACGTCATCGAATGGGGTGACGGCGTGTTCGGTGCAGAAGCCGCCTCGCGCCACTATTACCGTATCAGTGCGTCACAACTGTCAGCCTTCCAGGCAGCCAAACTTGCCGCAATGGTGCCCAATCCGCGCTATTACGACAAACACCGCGAGGCAGGTGGCCTGATGAGAAAAACGGGCATCATTATGGCACGCATGAATTCGGCCGACATCCCATAACAATCAAACTATCCATACAATCAGTTGATTAAGAATATTTTACAAACAAGCGGATAGGAAAATGCCACGAAGCCAGACCTGCCCCCTAGTTTCAACGATGACTGACGTTGAATAAATGGTATCGATTCTTGCCAGTTTGCTTGGCTTGATACATCGCCTGGTCAGCATGACGCATCAACAGGTCTGCATCGGCATTATCCTGAGGATAAAATGTCACGCCGATACTGGCGGATACATTGACAACATCGGCACCAATCCGGACTGGCTCGGCTACCGTCTGGAGCAGTCGTGCAAGGACAGGTTCGCTGTCCCGTAATTGATCCAGATCAACGAGAACCGCGACAAATTCATCACCGCCAATGCGAGCAAGTGTATCGCCTTCACGCAGTACCTCCTGCATGCGTAGCGAAATGGTTTTCAATAGTTTATCGCCTGCATTATGTCCATGTGTATCGTTTACCGCCTTAAATCCATCAATATCCAGGAAAGCGACAGCCAGCGACTGATTGTGTCGCTTGCACCGAACCATGGACTGATGCAGTCGATCTCCAAGTAAAGCGCGATTGGGCAGACCGGTCAGGTGATCATAATGAGCTAGCCTGATGATTTCTGCTTCAGCAACTTTACGTGCCGATATATCCGCAAGAGCAAGATCAATCATGACGAAATGCATCAAAAAATAGGCTAAAAACTTCCCAACATGCGCAATCATGGTCCATTTTTCATGAGGCGATGTTGAATACAGCATGAAGGTGTCCGAAATAAACAGAAATACAATGCAATATACCAGCGGCTCATACAATGGATCTTTTTTGCGAAGTTTCCAAAACCCCCATCCTGCTGAAAACAAAAGCAATAGCACGGGAATTTGAAAAGGGCGCTGAATGCCTAATATGCCTAGAGCATCATAGGAGGGGATGAAGTAAAAAATGCAAAATAACAATAAGCTAGTCGCAACCAGGCTGCCGATGAATACGGCCCGTTGTGGGCGCTTCCCGCTTTTCTCAATACCGATCACCCATGCCAGCGCAATGGGAAGAATATAGGTCGAGGGGGGCCAGGTGGCTGGGCGCAATCGCGCAGTAGACTGCTCAATCCAGGCATAACTGCCAACCCATTCAATCCCCATTAAGGCGTGAATTATTTCGGTCATTGCCGCAAAGGCGAAAGCAATCGCGATGAATGGACGGGCAAGACTCGCCTTGTCCTGGGAAATAGTCGTCCATAGAAAAAACGAAAACAGAATCGACAGTATTCCATTGCTAGAATCAAGCGCAATATGGAGATTCAGGAAACGATTGTCGCCCGCACTGGCAAAGATAAAAGCCAATACGATATAAACCATCAATAACACAAAAAATGACTTTAACGGTTTTACTTGAATTTTCATTTATATGGCCAGCAAGTGAACGCTACTGGGAATTGCAATAATAAAGCCCAAGTTAATCAATCAGCGTTCAAAGAACACAACTCATTGAGCGAGAATACTTTCACCCGCAAACAGTTGCGGCACGGTTTCACGCGCACGCACCAGATGAACCTTGTCGGCGTCCACCATCACCTCGGCGGCGCGCGGGCGTGTGTTGTAGTTCGAACTCATGGTCATACCGTAGGCTCCTGCCGACATTACTGCCAGCAAGGCACCGGGCGCAATATCGAGCTTGCGCGCATGCCCGATAAAATCACCTGTCTCGCAGATGGGGCCGACTACCTCGAAGGTTTGCATGGCATGTACTTCACGCACCACAGGCAAAATGCCGTGGTAGGCGTCGTACAGCGCCGGACGCATCAGATCATTCATCGCGGCATCCACGATGGCGAAGTTTTTCTCTTCCCCCGGCTTGATGTATTCGACGCGGGTCAACAGCACGCCCGCGTTGCCGACCAGCACGCGTCCCGGTTCCAGAATCAGCTTTTGGGTGCGCCCCTTGAGTGCACCCAGCAGCGCTGCGACATAATCGGCAATCGCAGGCGGCGCCTCGTTGTCATAACAAATGCCAAGGCCTCCACCCAGATCAAGATGTTCAAGTTCAATCCCCTCGGCAGATAGCGCATCGACCAGCGCCAGCACCTTTTCCACCGCTGCGATAAACGGGCTGGTCTCGGTGAGTTGCGAGCCGATATGACAATCCATGCCGGTGATGCGCAGGTTCGGCAACGCGGCGGCCTTGCGGTACAGCATTATCGCTTCCGTGTAGGCCACGCCGAATTTGTTCTGTTTGAGCCCCGTGGAAATATAGGGGTGCGTTTTCGCATCCACGTCCGGATTCACCCGCAAGCTGATAGCCGCGATTTTTCCCATGCTGCCCGCGACTTCGTTCAGCCTGTCCAGTTCAGCGGCTGATTCCACATTGAAACACAGGATATCGGCTTGTAGCGCCATGCGCATTTCGTCCCTCGTCTTGCCCACGCCGGAAAACACCACTTTGCCTGGATCGCCGCCTGCGGCCAGCACACGCTGCAATTCGCCGCCCGAAACAATGTCAAAACCCGCACCCAGGCGAGCGAACACATTCAGCACGGCCAGATTGGAATTCGATTTGACCGCAAAGCAGATCAGATGATCCGTACCCTGCAAGGCGTCCGCGAACTGATTAAACCCTTCGGTTAAGGCTGCGCGCGAATACACATAACAGGGCGTACCATATTCGGCAGCGATCAATGCCAGCGGCACCTGTTCTGCATGCAGTTGATTATTGATATAGTTGAATTGATTGTGTATGTTCATTTATTGGTAAGTGCCACAGGACTGGTGGGAGTTGAAAAATGATCGGGCACGGGCAATTTCAGTGGGCCTTTGCGTCCGCAACCTTGCAGCATAAGCCCAATCGCCAGCATAATGCCCACACAGATTTTTAAGCGCATTTTGACTTCCCGAAATTCAAGTAACAGGATTATAAAGGTATACCATGAATGAAAGCGAATTCAACCAACTGGCCGACAGCGCACTTTCCCGAATTGAAACAGCCATAGACGCCTGCTGCGATGAGGTTGACTGCAACCGTAGCGGCAATCTTCTGACAGTCGAATTTGACAACGGCGCAAAAATCATCATTAACCGGCACGACATCAACCAGGAAATCTGGGTCGCCGCGAAATCAGGCGCTTTCCATTATGCATGGCAACACGGATCATGGCTAAGTCATCGCGATGACAGCGAGTTGTATGCCACCTTGCAAAAACTGTTCACCGAACAGGGCGAGCAAATTAGCTGGTAGTGCAAATAGCGGGCATGGCAACCCCTTCGCCAAGTCCCTGCCCAGCAAAGACCCTCTTATTGTGCCATCGCGTTTTCACGCATCAGTTTCTTGTCCAGCTTGCCCACGCTGGTGCGTGACAACGTGTCAACAAAACGAAACTGCAAAAGTCGTGCATAACGGGGCAGATGCCCTGCATCAACGGCCCGGTCAACCGGCAAGCGCAATACGCTAACCGCTACTTCGCAAGCGGGTTTGAGCACCACCAACGCCAGCGGGCGTTCCCCCCACTTTGAATCCGGAACGCCGATCACCGCAACTTCGGCGACCGCAGCATGTTCGGAGATCAGGCTCTCCAGCGTCAGGGAAGACAGCCATTCGCCACAGCATTTGATGACATCCTTGATCCGGTCGGTAATATTGAGCAGACCCGATGCATCGATAGTGCCGATATCACCGGTATGCAGATAGCCTCCCGCCCAGAGCGCGGCACTGGCTTGCTCGTCGTGCAAATAACTTTGCGTAAGCCACGGCGCGCGCACCACGACTTCACCGGCCGTTTTGCCGTCATGCGCGACCTCGCTGCCTGCATGATCCACCACACGCATATCGACCAGCGGAATAGCCCGCCCCGCCCGGATACGCCGATCCAGCGCCACTTCCGGATCAACTGCCTCATCCGAGTTAAGTAACCCCAGCGATACAATGGGACAAGTCTCGGACAGTCCGTAGCCGGCAAACACATCCACGCCGCGATCCAGCGCAAGCTGTGCCAGCCCTTTGGGCAGCGCCGAACCGCCTATCACCACTTTCCAGCGGGACAGATCAATTTTTTCAATTAACGGACTGACCAGCAACAGATGCAAAATGGTCGGCACGCAATGGGAAAAGGTCACGCCTTCCTGATCAATCAACTGCAATAGCAAATCGGGCTGATAGCGGCCGGGGAATACCTGCTTTAACCCCATCATCGTTGCTACATACGGAAAACCCCAGGCATGTACGTGAAACATCGGCGTAATCGGCATATAGACATCGTCACGTCCGACGCGCCCCTGCACCGTAGCGGCACCCAGCGCTGCAGCGGTGGCCAGCGTGTGCAGTACCAGTTGGCGGTGCGTAAAATGAACGCCTCTGGGCTGACCGGTAGTACCCGTCGTATAAAAAAGCGTTGCGCGGGTATTCTCGTCAAAATCGGCGAATTCATGTTCAGGATTACCGCTAGCCAGCAGTTGCTCGTACTCGGTTTCAAAATCGGCAGGGCAAAGCGGCTGCTCGTTATCGGACAACAGCACAAAACGGCTCACGCTCTGCAGACTACCACGTATTGCGGCGAGCAATGGCAAAAAATCCTCATGCACCAACAGTACGTCTGCTTGCGCATGATTGAGGGTATAGATGATCTGATCAGGCGACAGGCGCACGTTCACAGTTTGCAACACCGCCCCTGTCATCGGAATCGCAAAAAAACATTCCAGATAGCGATGGCTGTCCCAGTCCATCACCGCAACAGTCTGACCCGGCGCCACCTTCAGGCCACTGCCCAGACGCGAAATACGCTGTGCCAGCGTACGATAATCGTATCTCACCCGGTCGCGATAGACGATCTCGCACTCGGGCGCATTGGCCAACGGCGTATGCAACAACTGTTTCAGCAGCAGGGGGTAGGCATAGGCGGTCATGATGAATTCCTTGGCATAAAGACGCGGGCATCATATCAGCACAAATCGTATTTTGTGTTACGCAAACGGGGGACTCGCCAACATATTTTTTCTGCTCAAACCGCCCGAATCCCGCATAATATTCATACGGTTTGATCTAAAAGGCAGATGGGCCACAGGATAGGACTCATGCCGCCTGCCAGATCGGCATTACGCCGGCATTTGTGGAAAGGGCGCACAATCAGTCGCTCCCTAGCGCAAACTGCATCCCTTCAATTCCCGACGCAAACTGAGATAATCCGGACAGACGCTGGCGACCACGGCCCAGAAAGCGGCTGAATGATTCATCTCGCGCAGATGGGACAGCTCGTGCACCACCACATAATCAATCAGATACTGCGGCAACTTGATGAGCTGCACATTGAGCCTGATCACACCGGCTGACGTGCAACTGCCCCAGCGGGTTTTTGCGCTAGACAAACTGACTTCACAGGGAAAAACCGCCAGCAGCGGCGCGAAATGCGCGGCCCTGGTTCTGAACAGCGCTATCGCCTGCTGGCGATACCATCTGCTAACCTGACGTTCGATGCGCGCCGCATCCTCATCGATGCATGCAAGGGATAAATCCTGCGCGCTGCGCCCTCCTGCCACATGCAAAGCATCGCCAACCAGACACGCGGAACGCACCTTGTCCACCACCCGCAGGGTCAACAACTCACCCAGATAGGGGATGCACTCGCCATCGGCAAAACACAACTTCGTTGCCTGCCTGACCTGCCAGTCGCCCAGCTTTTCGAGCACCCAGCCTGCCCTGTGCTGCAACACTTCGTTCAGCCAGTGCTCGCTTGCCTTGAGCGGCATGCTCACGGTCAGCCCCCGATCGTCGATGCGTAAGCCTATACTGCGGCGCTTGCCGCTGCGTTTCAAGGTATAAGAGATGTGCTGACTGAGCAGCTGAACCACTCTCTTTTCCATCAAGGGCGGTGCAGCGACCCGGTTTAGCAATCGGCCCAGCATCAGTGCTCCAGATGCTCAATTTCGGTTTCGATCCACGCCTCGGTACGTGCGTTGATTTCATCTGCCTTGAGACCGGCGGTGACGATAGGCATTCCGATGCTCATCGTGATCAATCCCGCATGTTTGGAAAATGCATTGCGCCCCCACAAACGCCCGGCATTATGGGCAACCGGCACCACCGGCACCCCGCTGGAAGCAGCCAGCAATGCGCCGCCCACCTTGTATTTGCCGCGCTCGCCATAGGGAATGCGCGTG
Source organism: uncultured beta proteobacterium (assembly GCA_963784505.1). Taxonomy (GTDB): domain Bacteria; phylum Pseudomonadota; class Gammaproteobacteria; order Burkholderiales; family Gallionellaceae; genus Gallionella. The sequence continues at coordinate 25,190 of CAWASY010000104.1, forward strand.
CCTTCTGGAAAAATCACCACAAAAAACCCCTGTGCCAGACGCGCCTTGCCCTGCTTGAGCAATTGTTTCACCGCACCCTTGCCATCGCTGCGGTTGATCGCGATCGGACTGGTCATGGCCAGCCCCCAACCGAAGAACGGTATCCACAACAGTTCGCGCTTGAGCACCCAGGCCTGCGGTGGAAAAATGGCCTGCAAGGCTAGCGTCTCCCAGGCTGACTGGTGTTTGCACAGCACGATACAGGGATTTTTCGGGATATTATCGATGCCAATTACCCGGTGACGGATGCCGCACACGATTCCCAACAGCCAGATCATGGTACGCGCATAGCTGGAAATAAGCCGGTAGCGCGTCAGTGGCGCGAAGGGAAAAGTCAGTATCGCCAGCGTCGAGAAAAGGGGCGTGAGCAACAGTTGCAGCAACAGAAAAATTAGCGAACGTAAAAAAACCATATTCAACCCACCAAAGCGGCAACCACGGCTGCCAGGTCGGGAAATACCTGCGTACCTGCCGGCAAGCCACCTGCCGCTTGCGTCTTCATGCCCTTGCCGGTCAACACCAGATAAGGACTCGCCTCTAGCGCCGCTGCTGGTTGCAAATCGCGCAGCGAATCGCCGACAACCGGCACCCCAATCAGACTCACGCCATAACGCATCGCAATCTCCTCAAGCATGCCGGTAGCAGGCTTGCGGCAATTACAATGGCTAAGTCCAGTATGCGGGCAGAAAAAAACCGCATCGATACGCGCGCCCACCTGCGCACAAGCCTTGTGCATCCGGTCATGTATGGCATTGAGCATCGGCATGTCGAACAGTCCCCGTCCCACCCCGGACTGATTGGTTGCCACCACCACGCGATAATCGGCCTGATTGAGGCGGGCGATTGCTTCGAGCGAGCCCGGTATCGGTTGCCATTCGGCAGGGCTCTTGATGAACTGGTCAGAGTCCTGATTGATCACCCCATCACGATCGAGAATGATAATCTTCATGATGCCAGTCTCGACAGGTCTGCCACGCGATTCATCGCCGTATGCAATTGCGCAAGCAAGGCAAGGCGGTTGGCACGCAATGCCACATCCTCGGCATTCACCATCACGCCTTCGAAAAATGCATCGACTGGTTCGCGCAGCCCAGCCAGAACCTGCAACGATGCGGTGTAGTCGCCTGCTGCAAAAGCGGCATCGGCAAGCGGGGCTATCCTGCCCAACGCCGCATGCAGGGCCTGCTCGGCTGACTCAACCAGCAATGTCGCATCAACCTCACCGTTAAGACTACCCTCAACCTTTTTCAGAATATTACCCACGCGCTTGTTGGCAGCGGCAAGAGCGGGGGATTCCGGCAAGGCAGCAAACGCACGCACCGCAAAAATACGCTTGGTGATTTGGTTGATGGGTGGGCGAATTGTGATGACCGAGCCAACGAGTTCCAGTCCATAAAGTGGCGCAAGCTGATTCCATCGTCGCTCAAGAATAAAATCGTATACTTGACCGATCGATTCTTTGGAAAGCCCGAAATTTTCGAATTGCATAAATACGACTGTTAGCCAGCAATTCAGATCGAGACCAAAATTTGATCCGAAAGAATTAGATGATTCTAGACGATCAACACACTCAATCACACCCAGTGCATGACGGCGCAGCGCGAACGGATCGCGATCGCCGGTCGGAATCTGGCCGATGCCAAACATGCCCACCAGCGTCTCCAGCTTATCCGCCAGCGCAACGCAGACACCGGTCAGGTTGCGCGGCAAATCATCCCCCGCAAAGCGCGGCTTGTAGTGGTCTTCAATTGCATACGCCACCTCGTCGGACAGACCGTCATGCTGCGCGTAATAACGCCCCATGATGCCTTGTAACTCGGGAAATTCACCGACCATATCGGTGAGTAAATCGGCCTTGGCAAGCAATGCCGCCTGATCCGCAGATCGCGCCAGCGCCTCGCCACCCAGTTGCAGCCCGATTGCACGCGCAATGGCCTGAACCCGCTCCACGCGCTCGCCCTGCGTGCCCAGTTTGTTGTGATAAACCACGCGTGACAGTCCCAGCACACGGGCATCCAGCGGTTTTTTTCGGTCCTGATCGAAAAAGAATTTCGCATCCGCCAGCCGCGGGCGCACCACGCGCTCGTTACCGCCGATCACCCATGACGCATCAGTGGGTCTGATATTGGAGACGATCAAAAATTTATTGGTCAGCTTGCCATCTGCGCCCAGCAACGGGAAATATTTCTGGTTCGCCTTCATGGTCAGAATCAGGCATTCCGGCGGCACTTCAAGGAAGGCGGCATCGAATGTGCCAACCAGTACGTTCGGTCGTTCGACCAGCGCGGTAACTTCATCGAGCAGTGCGTCATCTTCAATCGGTTTGAGATTTTCCTTCGCAGCCGCACGAGTCAACTGGCGCACGATTTCTGCACGGCGCTTGGCAAAACTCGCGATCACAGCCCCCTCTTCTTCCAGACGCCTGACGTAACTGTCGGCATCTTCGAGTACGATGGCATCGATACTCGACTCAAAACGATGCCCTTTCGTCACGTTGCCCGCAGTCAGCCCCAACACCTTGACCGGGACTATTTTTCTGCCATAGATCGCAACCAGACTATGCGCCGGACGCACGAAATTAACCGTTTGCCAGCCATCGCCAGACGGATCAGGATAGGTCATCACCTTGGCAATCGGCAGTTTGGCGAGCGCCTCATCCAGCGCCTTTTGCAACCCCTCCACCAGCGTCGCACCGCTTACCACGCTGCTGTAAAACAACGACTCTGCCTTACCGTCCATTTCACGCGTGAGACTGGCAACGACCGATTCATCTGCACCCAGGCTTGCCAGCTTCTTGAGCAAGGCAGGCGTAGCCTTACCCTCCGCATCTAGCCCGACTTTCACCGGCATCAGTTTTTGCGATACAGGTTTGTCCGCTGCCTGTGCAAACACCCCCTCCACCTGTACCGCAAGACGACGCGGCGTGGCAAAAGCGGTCACTTCCGTGCCCGGCAAGGTTAAACCCTGTGCAATCAGGCTGTCGGACAGCACCTGCGAAAAACATTCGCCCAGTTTTTTCAATGACTTGGGCGGCAATTCCTCGACGAACAATTCAACCAGTAAATTTTTTGTGCTCATGCCGCACCCCCTTCGACACGGTTCAGGACAGGCCCTTCGACCTTGCTCAGGGCAGGCTTTTTCTCGTCTATTTGCGCCAGCACTTGTTGTGCCCAATCCTTAGGCGCCATCGGAAAGCCCAAACGCGCACGGCTGTCCAGATAGCTAGCTGCCACACTGCGCGCCAGATTTCTTATTCTGCCGATGTAAGCCGCGCGTTCCGTCACCGAAATCGCGCCACGTGCATCCAGCAGATTGAAACTGTGCGCCGCTTTTAACACCTGCTCGTAAGCTGGCAGTGCAAGTTGTTGTTCCATCAGGTGTTTGGCCTGTTTCTCGTAACTGCCGAATGCACCGAGCAGAAAGTCCACATCGCTGTGCTCGAAGTTATAGGTGGATTGCTCGACCTCGTTCTGGTGATACACGTCGCCGTAAGTCACCCCTGCGGTCCAGGTCAGGTCATACACACTCTCCACGCCTTGCAGGTACATCGCCAGCCTCTCCAGCCCGTAGGTGATTTCGCCGGTGATCGGCTTGCAGTCTATGCCGCCGACCTGCTGAAAATAGGTAAACTGCGTGACCTCCATACCATTCAACCACACTTCCCAACCCAACCCCCAGGCGCCCAGCGTCGGATTTTCCCAGTCGTCCTCGACGAAACGGATGTCATTCTGTTTGAGATCGAAGCCCAGCGCTTCGAGCGAACCCAGATACAGTTCCAGAATGTTGGCAGGCGCCGGTTTCAACACAATCTGGAACTGGTAGTAATGCTGCAAACGGTTGGGGTTTTCGCCGTAACGCCCGTCCTTGGGACGGCGCGAAGGCTGAACATAAGCTGCACGCCACGGCTCGGGCCCCAGGGCGCGCAAAAAAGTGGCGGTATGCGAGGTGCCCGCACCGACTTCCATATCGTAGGGTTGCAGCAGCGCGCAGCCCTGCTTGTCCCAGTAGTTTTGTAATGTCAGGATGATTTGCTGAAAACTTAGCCCGGTGCTCAGTTTCGGCGAAGACGCATGCCCGCTTGCGGGCGTTATGGCAGAAGCTAAAATTGGCATGGTATTGATGTGTGCACAAAGGATGACATTTTACGGCTTTTTGCTCTGCCGCGTCAGCACGGCAAGACCGCTATCGTAAAATAAAAAAGATATATCGGCATTTTTAAAGTTAGGCTAGCGCAAACACCGCAACCCTCGTACTATTTGCAGACACGGCATTTTACAAAAAGACCGGCTATAAAAATTCCAACCAATCACAAGGGAGAGACTCATGAAATTGCGTACTGCAGTGTTATTTGCATTAGCCCTGGGAATCAGCAGTGCCGCCAGCGCTACCGATCAAATCATCATCAAATTCAGCCACGTCGTCGCCCCCGACACCCCCAAAGGCCAGGCCGCCGAACGCTTCAAACAACTTGCAGAAAAAGCCAGCAATGGCCGCGTCAAAGTCGAAATCTACCCGAACAGTCAGCTCTACAAGGATCGCGAAGAAATCGAAGCGCTGCAAAGCGGTGCCGTACAAATGCTCGCGCCCTCGCTATCCAAATTCAGTCCGATGGGCGCTCCCGAATTTCAGCTGTTCGATCTGCCCTTCCTGTTCCCTGACCAGACCGTACTGCACCGCGTAATGGACGGCGAGGTGGGCAAAAAGCTGTTTGCCAAACTGGACGCCAAAGGTGTCACGGGCCTAACTTTCTGGGATAACGGTTTCAAGCAGATGAGCTCGAACAAACCCATGCACAAGGTTGCCGATCTATCCGGCCTGAAAATGCGCATCCAGTCTTCCAAGGTGCTGGCCGCACAGATGAAGGCACTGGGTGCCAATCCGCAGGTCATGGCATTCAGTGAGGTATACACTGCATTGCAACAGGGCGTAGTGGATGGCACCGAAAATCCGGTCTCCAATTTCTACACCCAGAAAATGAATGAAGTGCAAAAGTACATGACCATGTCCAATCATGGTTATCTGGGTTATGCGGTGATCGTGAACAAGGCGTTCTGGGATGGACTGCCTGCCGACATACGCAAGCAACTCACCCAGGCCATGAATGATGCGACAGCCTATGAGCGTGATATCGCGCAAAAGGAAAACGATGAGGCACTGGCCAAAGTCATTGCAGCCAAAACCACCACGGTCTATCAACTCACCCCTGCCGAGCGCGCCGAATGGCAAAAAACACTGCAACCGATACAAAAGGAGTTTGAATCCGTGATCGGCGCCGATCTGATACAGATTGCCAATGCGACTGCTGCGCAGGTTGCGAAGGAACGTGCGACTGCTGCCCAGCCTGCTTCCAAGGCAAAACCCGCCGCAAAAGCCAGGGCAGAAAACAAATAGCCTGGGCGATGCTGATTTATTCGCTGGCGGAGATGACGAATAAATCAGCACTTCCCTTGATAAAAGCATGGCATCGGCGGGCGTCCTGCCCACCGATACCAGTGATGCTGCGGAGGTATTCATGTTCAATCGGTTGCTGAATCACTTCGAAGAATTTCTGATCGCAAGCTTCATGGCGGCGGCCACGCTGGTCACCTTTGCTGCAGTGGTGATGCGCTATACCACGGGTTCAGGTCTGGACTGGGCGCAGGAACTGACCATTTACCTGTTTATCTGGATGGCCAAATTCGGTGCCGCCTATGGGGTGCGCACAGGAATTCACATCGGCGTGGATTTTCTGGTCAACTGGGTGCGCCCGTCGATACGCCGCAAGATGATCATACTGGCCTTATCCCTCGGTGCCTTTTTCACCGGCTCGATTGCCTTTTTTGGTGCGCGCTGGGTCATTTTCATCTACGGCACCGGACAGGTTTCACCCGACCTGGAAATGCCGATGTGGATCGTCTATCTGGCTATCCCGTTCGGCTCCGGCCTGATGTGTTACCGCTTTTTACAGGTGATGAAATCCTTTTTTCAGACCAATATCCTGCCATCGCACAGCTTCGGGACAGACCATAACGAAGAGGCCGCAGCATGACCGCCCTGCTCATCATCAGCATACTGCTGCTCCTGCTGCTCACCAGCACGCCGATTTCCATCGCCCTGGGAACGACCGTACTGATATACCTGCTGGGATTTTCCTCGTTCTCCATTGCTACCGTCAACATCATCTCGCAACGCCTGTTCACCGGCCTTGAGAGTTTTTCCATCATGGCCGTGCCGTTTTTCGTGCTGTCCGGCCAGTTTCTGATCGACGGCAAAATCGCGCAGCGCATCGTGCGCTTTGCCTATAATCTGGTCGGCTGGCTGCCCGGTGGCATGGCCATGGCGGCTGTACTGGCCTGCGCCTTTTTCGCCACCATCTCGGGTTCCAGCCCGGCCACCGTAATGGCGATCGGCTCAGTAATGCTGCCCGCCATGCTAAAAGCCGGCTATCCAAAACGTTTCTCGGTTGGCGTAATCACCTCGGCAGGCTCGCTCGGCATCCTGATCCCGCCTTCCATTGTGATGATCATCTACGCGGTCGCAACCTCCGAGAGCGCAGGCAAGATGTTCATCGCCGGTATCGTGCCAGGCGTTTTGCTCGCCATCATCATGCTAAGCCTGGTATTTTTCCAGGCAAAACGCAAAAAATTCCCAACGCTGCCCAAACCCACCAATGCCGAATTCTGGCATTCATTCCGTGATGCCTGGGGCGGTATCTTCCTGGTGGTCATCGTGATCGGCGGCATCTACGGCGGCATCTTTACACCCACTGAAGCCGCAGCCGTCGCGGCCGTGTATGCCTTCATCGCGGCCAAATTCTTCTATGGCGATCTCAATTGGCGTCAGGTACCCAAAACCCTGTTATCCGCTGCCAACACCAGCGCGATGCTGCTGTACATCATCACCAATGCGATCCTGTTTTCCTTCCTGATGACTTCCGAGCAAATCCCGCAGGCCATGTCCCAATGGGTCGTTGCACAGAACCTGCAGCCCTGGATGTTCCTGCTGATGGTGAACCTGTCGCTGATTGCAGCCGGACAATTCATGGAGCCGACTTCCATCGTGCTGATCCTCGCGCCGCTGTTTTTGCCGATTGCCAGGGCGATGGGCATTGATCCCATTCATTTGGGCATCATCATGGTGGTCAATATGGAAATCGGCATGATCCATCCCCCCGTGGGACTAAACCTGTTCGTTGCCAGTCATCTGGCGAAGGAAGGACTGACCGAAGTGTCGATTGCCACCTTGCCATGGGTGGGCGTGATGCTGGTCTATCTGGGACTGATCACCTATGTTCCGGCCATTTCCACCTGGTTGCCGCATTTGCTGTACAAATAGCACAGGCCCATCAACAGCCGTTCGCCTTAAAAATTGGCTAGACCGGCTTGATGAACCCGGCGTCGCTGCCCAGCGCGTTTAAAAACAGCTCAAACCCTGCTGCCGGCACATCGTTGATTCGTGCAGTCCCAGCTCTTCGTCCGCAATATCCTTTAACAGGCGCATAAAGCGAATCAAACGATAATCCTAAATAAATCAATCATCCAGAGAAATAATTGACATCGACATTCACGCCCCCTGCACCAACCCTCACGCTAAGGCTATAATCCGTCCTCATTCCTGTGGAAAAGCAAATGACAAACAAAACACTGTGGGCATTACTGACGTTCGTGACATTCAATATCGCGAGTGCAGAGACACTCACCCCGCAAATACAGCAGACACAGGCTGCGCTGATTTCCACCGAGGTATTGACCCACTATCACTACCGGCATGTGACGCTGAACGATCAGCTATCCGCGCAAATCTTCGATCATTATCTGAAAACGCTGGACGGTGAAAAGGTGTTTTTCCTGCAGTCCGACATCGACGATATGAGCGGTGCACGCAGCGAACTGGACAACGCGATTCTCAACAAGGACCTGCGCATTCCTTTCGCGATATTCAATCTGTATCAGCAACGCGTCACCGAACGTCTGGACTATGCGCGCAGCCTGCTGGACAAAGGCTTCGATTTCACCCGACAGGAGAGTTATCAATTCACCCGCAAGGATGCACCCTGGGCCAAATCGCAGCAGGAGATGAACGACCTGTGGCGGCGTCGCGTCAAGAATGACTGGCTACGCCTGAAACTGGCCGGCAAGGACAACAAGGGCATCGTCGAAACCCTGAGCAAGCGTTACGACAATTCCTTGAGCAGCATTAACAAGCTGAAAAGCGATGATGTCTTTCAGGACTTCATGAATGCCTACACCATGGCGATCGACCCGCACACTAATTATTTCGGCATGCGTGCGGCCGAAGACTTCAATATTTCCATGAAACTGTCGCTGGTGGGCATCGGCGCGGTGCTGCAGGACAAGGACGAGTACACCACCATCCGCGAACTGGTCCCCGGCGGACCTGCCGCCCTGTCAGGCAAACTCAAATCCGGCGATCGCATCATCGGCGTCGGGCAAGGTGCCAATGCGGCCCTGACCGATGTAATGGGCTGGCGCATCGACGATACCGTGGCACTGATCCGGGGCGCCGAGGACTCGGTCGTGCGACTGGACATCCTGCCTGCCGAGGTCGGCCCGGACGGCAAACACCTGACCATTTCACTGATACGCAAAAAGATCAGTCTGGACAAACAGGCCGCGACCCGTTCAATTATCGACATCAAGGAGGGCAGCCGCACGCGTCGCATCGGCGTGATCACGCTGCCGGGCTTTTATCAGGATTTTGCCGCGCGCCAGCAGGGGGATAAAAACTACAAGAGCGCAACGCGCGATGTAGCACAGCTGCTCGCCCAGCTCAAAAAAGAAAAGGTGGACAGCGTGCTGATCGACCTGCGCAACAATGGCGGTGGTTCACTGGATGAAGCCGTTGAGCTGACCGGGCTGTTCATCGACCAGGGGCCGGTGGTGCAACAACGCGATTCCAAAGACCATGTCTCCATCGAGCGCGACAAGCATGCCGGCGTGGCCTGGTCAGGGCCGATGGGCATACTGATCAATCACGGCTCTGCTTCCGCCTCGGAAATTTTTGCAGCCGCGATACAGGATTACGGCCGTGGACTGGTAATCGGCGGGGTCAGCTTTGGCAAAGGCACGGTGCAGTCTGTCATCAATCTGGATCAACTGGTCAAGAGCGATGTGCCTAAATTTGGCGAACTTAAAATGACCATCGCGCAATTTTTCCGCATCAACGGCGGTACCACCCAACTGCGTGGCGTAGTACCCGACATCAGCCTGCCGATGATCATGGATACAGAAGATTTCGGTGAATCCAGCTATGACAATGCCCTGCCCTGGACAAAAATCAAGCCAGCCAGTTATCAACTGGCCGGCGACGTAACCGGCATCCTGCCCCAGTTACTCGCCAAGCACGACAGCCGCATCAATCAGGACAAGGATTTTGGCTACCTGCGCGAAGATATCGCCGAATTCAACCTGCAGCGCCAAAAAAATCTGATTTCGCTCAACGAAGCCGAACGCAGTCATGAACGCGAAGTACAGGAGGAAAAAACAAAATTGCGCGAAAAAACCCGCTCATCTGCGACGTCTGATACCGTGCTGAACGCTGCCCGTCAGGATGACGGACTGCAATCCAATGAACGCACCATCAAAAGCGAACTTGCCATGGAAAAGGCCAGCAAAGCGGTCAAGGATATCCTTCTGGACGAAGCTGCACACATACTGGGGGACGAAGTGGACATGCTAAAATCCAATCCAAAACTGGTGAGCAGTGTGCTGCCAAAACTGAACTGAGGCCACTGGAAAAGTAGCTATTGAGCTCCCTTACACTTGCAAGTGTAGCGTAAACAACATGCATTCATTTTCCCACCCCTATGCCTTTGATCCAGCCTGCGGGATGGATATTGACGGCCTGCTGGCCGTCACGCCGCCAGCAGAACCCGCCGATTTTGCCGACTTCTGGCAGGAAAAATACCGGCTGGCACGGCAAATTGATCCTACTCCAGAACTGATATTGTTGACTGGGGATGCACCTGCCGGATTCGTCAAATATCAGGTCAGTTTTTGCTCGACCGAGCATCTGCAAATACACGGCTGGCTGTATATCCCCGAAGTGCGGGAAGTGGCACGCGCCTTCATCATGGGTCATGGTTATGCCGACTTATCGGAGGCCGATCCCGACTTGCGCTATCAGGATGCGGCCTACTTATTCCACAGCTTTCGCGGCCTGGGCCTGAGCCGCACCCCTGACATTTCCGATAACCCCGCCTATCACGTGCTGCACGATATCGACAAACCGGATCGCTATATCCTTGGCGGTTGCGTGGAAGATTTATGGCTTGCCGTCTCCGTCATGGAGAAACTGTATCCTCATTTTCCGGTCAACTACATCGGCATCAGCTTCGGCGGCGGGATAGGGGCGCTGGCGATTCCCTGGGATGCCCGCATCCGCCGCGCCCACCTGAATGTGCCCACCTTTGGTCATCACCCCCTGCGGCTTGAGCTGCCCACGCTGGGAAGTGCGGCTGCCGTTCAACAATATCAATTGCAGCACGGTAATGTGATGGAAACATTACGCTATTACGATGCGGCAGTGGCAGCACGACATATCCGCATTCCGATGCACATCGCCTGTGCGCTGTTCGACCCGATGGTAGCACCGCCAGGACAGTTTGCAATTTACAACGCCCTGCCCGGCAACAAGGAATTATTCGTCTTAAAGGCCGGTCACTTCGACTATCCGGACAAGGCAAATGAATATCTGAAGTTGCAGGAATCATTGAATACTTTTTTCGGCATCTGATGAACAGAGAATACCACTGCTGGCATAGCCACAGACTGAACCGGAATATGGAATTACTGGTGTTCGGGCATGCCGGCGCGAAAGTGTTGATGTTCCCTTCCCGCGACGGCCGGTTTTACGAATATGAAAACATGCGCATCGTCGAAAAACTTGCCCACAAGATTAAGGCCGGGCAGCTGCAATTATTCTGTGTCGACAATCTGGTCAGCGACACGCTGTATTGCAAAAACATCCATCCTGCAGATCGCATCAACCGTCATATCCAGTTCGAGGAATATATCCTCAACGAAGTGATGCCGCTGATGTCGTCAAAAAACCCCCACCCCTGTACCATTTCATTCGGCTGTAGCCTGGGCGCCTATCAAGCCATCAACATCGCCTTTCGCCATCCCCATCTGTTCAAAAAAGTCAGCGCCTTTTCGGGACGCTACGATCTGACCTGTAGCCCGGAGCACTTTCACAATCTGTTCGAGGGCTATTATGACGAAAGCATTTACTACCACACCCCCAATCATTTCCTGCCCCGCCTGAACAACGCCCACACCCTGCAACATCTGCGCAATATGGACATCATCCTGACCATAGGCCGTGATGATCCGTTTATCGAGGACAACCGCTATTTGAGCAGTATATTGAATGAAAACGGCATTGCCCATAAACTGCATATCTGGGATGGGCGCGCGCACAGCGGCTATTACTGGCGGCGCATGGCACAGTTGTATATCTGAAAATCAGCCCGGTGACGGTACGCGTCTGGCGTATTGCAGCGCCCCGATCAGCGCCAGTTTTTCTGCACGCGCCAGTTTCTTGATCGCCATTTCGCGCTTCGAAGCAGCCGACCTGTCTTCGCACCGCTCCAGATACACCAGTTCCACAGGAACTCGGGCACGGGTGTATTTGGCGGCCGTACCGCTATTGTGTGCGGCCATGCGCTTTTCGACATCATTGGTGATGCCGCAATACAACGTATCGTCGGCGCAACGCAACAGATAACACACCCAGCTCATGCGCCCACGCCCTCTGCCGCGTTACGGGCGAGAGTGAAAAACCTTGTTAGTCCAGCCCCAGACACCCGAGAGCATCAGTGCGATCAGCAGCAATACGGCGCCATTCCGCCAGCGAACATAGGGCGTGATGCCCGTATAACCCTGCGCCATCCCCTGCAATACGCCCTGCTGATGTTGCGGCAGCTTTTGCAGGAGTTGGCCGTTTGCACCGATCAAGGAAGTCACGCCGGTATTGGTCGCACGCAGCATCATGCGACCGGTTTCCATCGCCCGGAACCGGGATATCTGATTATGTTGTTCAGCCGCAAAGGAATCGCCATACCAGGCATCATTGGTCATATTCACCAGCAAGGTAGCGCCCGGCAGGCTCGCTGCGATCTCCTCGCCAAACACATCCTCATAACAGATATCTACCGCCACCTGCTGACCTGCCACATTCAGGGGCGCCTGGACTGCCGCGCCGCGTGCCAGATCACCCATCGGAATATGCAGCACCTCGTTGATAAACCAGCCGAACAGCGGCCTTAACGGAATATATTCCCCGAAGATGACCAAATGATGCTTGCGGTAATGCGGTTCGGGCAAAAAGCCGTTATCCGATGCCCCCAACGGAAAAACACTGTTGTAATAACCGCCCGCATCACGCTCGAAAATCCCGATCAGCATATCGCTGTTATTTTGTCTGGCATTATCACGCAACTGGTCGAGCAAAGCCGGCGGCACTTCATTGCGAAAAATCGGGAATGCCGTTTCCGGCAAGACGGTCAATTTTGCCGGATTTTGCATGATCAGGCGGCGATAGCTATCGAGCGTATTATCCAGCACATCCGCATTGAACTTGATATCCTGCGCGATATTGCC
>CAWASY010000105.1:0-13257 GCA_963784505.1 uncultured beta proteobacterium
GACGAATTGCCACCACGGTGTTTTTTCAGGGCTGCCCGCTGCGTTGTGTGTGGTGCCAGAATCCGGAAGGGCAGCCGTATGGGAAGTGGGGAGTGGGGAGTGGGGCGTGTGAAGGGGTAAGTGGAACAGGGGCGGCTCGTTGCTATGGGCTGGATGAATTGATCGATACTGTGTTAATCGATAAACCGTTTTTTAATGCCACGGGCGGCGGCGTAACGGTTTCCGGTGGTGAGCCTGCCTGCCAGATGCATTTTGTTGGCGAATTTCTGGCGCGATTGCGTCAGGCTGGCATTGATACCGCCATTGAGACCAGCGGTTTTTTTCATTACGCGAGTTTTGAAAAGCAGCTGTTACCTTATTTGAACCGCATCTATATTGATTTGAAAATCATGGATGAGGAAGCACACCGCAGCCTGACCGGGCAGTCAAACCGGCCCATACTGGTCAATCTGGCAAGGCTGGCAAGGCAATCCAAGGTGCCGATCAATGTGCGCGTCCCGCTGGTGCCCGGTATGACGGCAACCGATGACAATCTCGCGGCCATCGGCCGGTTTTTGCGGGAACACGGAATAACAGAAGTAACCTTGCTGCCCTATAATCCGCTGTGGCAGGACAAGGCTTTGAAATTAGGCAGGCAGCCGCAACTGACTTGCGGCTTCATGTCCCTGGCGCAACTGGAACATTGCGCGCAGCAGGTCAATAATGAAATCGGATAGTGGGAAGTGGGAAGAAATAATAGGGGATAGACCACGATTTTTTTAAATTTCACAGCAATTCTCCTTGATTTGCATCTTCCATCACCTCTTCATTTAGCTGCGCCTTAAACACTGCCCGGTAAGCCCCACTCCCCACTTCCTATTTCAAAGTATCCAAACCGATCGCCTGGCGGTGGCGTTCCCACTCATCGTCCAGCAGCAGGAAATAGCCAAACAGCTGGTATTGGTATTCGGCAGGATCGATACCTGAATGGTAGGGCAGGTTCAGTGCAGTCGAATAGATCAGCTGGCCAAGAAACAATCCGTCGGCGATTTCCACCAGTTCATCCAGGCAATAACCTATTGGCGCGGGGCCGCCTATCATCGGGAATCGGTAGTTGAACTGGAATACCCGTTTGTTGACGATTTCGCCGTTGTTGAGCGGCAGGATCGATTCCTGATCGGATGATCCCAAAAAGGCATAACCCTGTCTTTGAAACGGTGAGCCACTTGCCTCGGAGGCTTGCTGCAATCCTGGATCCGGGATGCAGTAATTCATGTCGGCAATTTTCATCAGCGCATCCATGCCCAGGATGCGTTGATCCTGCAGGTTATAGCCCATCACCCAGTGGGTATCTGCCTCCGTTTTCCAGAAGTCGCGGTCAGCCTCACTCATGCCCTGATCCCAGCTGTGCGAGAGATGGGGAGCATAACGTCCCGGGTAGTGCAGTTTGGCATCCTGTCTGAGTGCCGCGTAGTGGGGTGCGCTTGCCGGATGATCTTTCAATTCGGCTGTCCTGGTCGGATAGCGTAAAGCCAGATCGGCACTTTCATCGAGCAACATGGACAGTTTGCGCGCAGAGATACGTTCAAATGACTTGCCAGCCCAGGGAAAAATGTATTTTCCGATGTTGTGCCAGATGATATTGAGCATGTTCGGGCCGTCGATATCCCTTTCATCGGCAGAAAATGGCTGGATGTCCGGCATGGATTGCCGGTTTGTGCCAGCAGGGTCAAAAAGGCCGCAATGCAGATTCAGTGTCGCACCATGATAATAGTCGAACCCACTGGAGGCACTTGCCTCGCCATACCAGTTGTGCTGCTCAATTCCGTTCATGCGCATATTGTAGCCACGGTTGCCCGAGCCCTGAAACAGGCCGTGTGCTATGGTGGGTGCGATCCCCGCACGGAACAGACGGTGCAGGGGCTCGAAGTAGCTGAGTTTGTCATCTGGATTGCTTTGCGAGGAGATGGAGGCGCTGATGCGTTGCAGCATTTGCAACACCGATTCATGCGCCTGTAGCAGCTCATGCACATCGCCGTCGCCCGTGACAGGCGAAGCGGTCGTTATCAGCCGCCTGAATTTTTTTTGCAACGCCGCATCATTTTGCCAGTTGTCTGGCGACTTATCAGCTGATGGTGTCTGTAATTTGACCTCCGGGTTATGGTAGCCATGCTCACCTGGCCTCGGGCGCAATTGGGGAAATGCATTGTCGGCATAAATGCGGTTGCCAAGACACGGATCCATCATTAAAAAATAACCGTTATTTTGATAACCATAATCATGCCGGTGCGGGGTGTAGTGCTCGCCCAGTTCGCCGACCTGCGCCATGAAGGGCAGGGTGCCCAGGCTAAAATGCCGGGTTGCATAGATCAGTTGCCCCAGATAAATGCCTTCAGCTACCTGTACAATTTCATCGATCAGGCAGCTCATGGGAAAGGCTGGGTGCAGGTTAGGCCAGCGGTAATTGAGTCCGTATACCTGCTTGCCTTGCATTTCAGCCAGCACCGATTTGCCCATGTCGGCCAGGAAAAATCCGCCGGTCTTGCTGTAGGGATATTGACTTCCTTATCCAGATTCGCCTGGATCAATTTTCCGGGAAATCCAGGGGTATCCACTGACAAGGGACGGTCCTTTAGTTGCCAGGCCAGCGTCAGTGTCGGCAGGCCGAGCATCTGGAATGGATTGGCGGGCTCGCGAAAGAAGTTGCGGCCGATGCGCGTGACGGCTTCGTTGTATGCGCTAACCGTTTCCAGGTCTCCTTCACAGCTTTGACTGAGCAGGCTCCGCGAAACCGGCTCAAAGGTTTTTCCCATCCAAAGGCCGGTGTCGGCAAAGGTTGCATTCCAGGCGGTTGCCAACACTTCAATGCGGGCCGCAATGGATCGCTCGTGGCTGCTGGACGTTGATTGAAAAAAATCACTGTCCCTGATCGAGACCGGTATGCCTGTCATCGGGCCATTGAGCGGGGCGGCTCGTCCGCACATAAACAGCGTGCGTAATTTGTCGTTGATGGCGGGCCATTCTTTCCGGCGCTGGTTATTGGCAAGAATGCGCTGATATCCTGCCATCATCGCCAAAAAATCCTCATGGTAATCCTGACGTAACAATGTGGCCAGATTGCTATCGAGCAACAGGGCTTGCTGATCCGAATGGCAGGGGAAATGCTTGCTGCAAAGATAATTCGTCATGCTCAGTCCCTCCGGTAAGCTGACACACGGCCAGTTTCAAGCCGTGTTGGCCTTGATGGTCGCATCGAGTGTAGCGATTTGCGTCAATATGGCCTGCACGTTGCCGCCAGATATCGTCACAGCCAATGTGACCAGACTGCCCATAACATTGAGCAGACGTCCCACATCCTTTATTTTTTTGATTGCTGCCGTTGCGTGATCAATTGCATTGACCAGTGACTGTGTAGTCAGTGCGCCGTTACTAGCCAGCAGCTTGATACCGACGGCACGATAGCGATCCGCGTCATAACGCAGGGCAGTTTCCCTTTCAACCAGCAGTTCATGTTCCTGGGCGGTCAGGCCTGACTTGAGCGAGCGTCGCCGCATCAGCGCTGTGGCTGCGGCGTTCTGAAGGGTGTCGGCAATATCAAAAGCCTGATCGGCAGTGAGTTTTTTTTCTGAGAGCATGATGGTTTGCCTAGTATGAAGTTTCAATTTGCTTTTTGACCCGCATCATTTGCCTGACATAGTCTTTTAACAATACGGCAAGCTGCCGATCATTGAGTTTGTCCGCGTTCCTTTGCAGTGAGTCGTGCGCGTCTAGCATTTGTTTGATGGCATCGAGCGTTGCATCGGCAGATTTTTTTCGATCTGTCAGTTGGATGTGTTGCTGCTGTAGTACTTCGAGCAGTTCTCTTGATCGCAGTGGTTCGCTTTTGATGTGCTGGAATTCAAGGATTTCTGCCAGACTGTCGAGATTATCTGCCTCGCTGGCAAGCGTGGGTAAATAGGCGCGTTTGATATATTGGCTCAGTATGGCAGCAAATTCAGTCAGATCGCCGTGAAGATTCAACACGCGTTTAATCTGTCGTTGCCGGTAGCCGTCGGTGCTGGCTTTGAGGATGAGTTCGGTTAGCGATGCTGCGGCGTCCAGTTGTGTGGGTTCGACGTTGTTTGAGACAGTTTTTAGCTGGCCAATAGCGACTCTGGCAGTGTTGATTTCACTCTGGAACGAAACCAGCTTGTCATCCGCCAGTTGCCCAAGCATCATGCCATAGGCGCGAGTGATCCTGTTCAGATCGATAAACAGATCGGCTGAGTGTTTAAGCTCGGCGCAAACTGCCGCATAGTCTTTGCGTTGATCGATTGTAACGCCCCTGATGATGACATCGAGCGTGAGTCTGCGCTGGCAGGAAGCGCTGGTATCTTCGGCAATTTTATCAACCGAGTCTGCCAGTGTGATGGTGCTGGCTGAGAAATCCCTGACTGCAGGCAGGGAAGCGCAACCGGCGAGGGTCAGTGCGCTAATCAAAATGATGATGTTTCGAACTGGCACGCCCCTTCCCCTTGTTTTTGTGATGTTGACAGGTTCTCAGTGTTCCAGTTTCAGGGGGTATCGGCAATATGCCAAAATGGCTAGTCAATCCGGCCTACCCTGAGTCCAGTAACGACGGTGAGTTCTGCGGTAACGTTCAACTATTATTTTCCGGCTGCTGACCTCGAACAGGATTGCGCCATCCCGGTCGGAACGGAGCAGGGTGGCGCCGCTGTCCAGATAACGTTGTTCTATTTCGGCTTTCGGATGTCCAAAACGGTTCAGGTATCCGTTGGTAAAAACAGCGTAATCGGGCAATACGGCACTGACGAATTCTATATTTGAGGAACTCGCGCTGCCATGATGCGGCACGATCAGGATGTCGGCAGACAGTCGCTCGGCATGCAGCCTGAGCAGTCGCTGTTCGCCGATTTGTCCAATATCGCCCGTCAGCAAAATAGCTTTGTTGCCCGTGCTGATGCGCAGCACACAGCTTTGATCGTTGTCATGGCTACGCGAATGGCGTGTGCTTTTTGCAGGATGCAGAATGTCGAAGTTCACGCCGTCCCAGTTCCAGTGTATGCCATCCTGACAAACCTGGCTGGGCACAGTGCCCAAAGCTGCCGGGTTAGATGAAATCACCTGCCCAACAGGGACGACCTGCAGTACGGATGCGGTACCCCCGATATGATCAAGATCGTCGTGGCTCAGGATCAAGGTATCCAGCGATGAGATACCCATGAAATGCAAGGAGGGCACCAGAATACGGTTGCCACTATCGGCGTCGTCGGAAAAGTCGGGGCCGGTGTCATAGAGCAGGGCGTGATTTTGGGTGAGTGCTGCGACCGACAAACCCTGTCCAACATCGAACACGATCAGACGTACCGTGCCTGGTTCCGGCAGGGGTGGTTTGTTCAGGAATATCGGCAGTAGCATCAGCAAGCCAAGCCAGCGTGACGGGAAGCCTGCGGGCATCAATATCCAGACAGCGCCCAGCATGCCTGCCACAATACTCCAGGGCGACGGCGCATGTTGTATCCACACTGCATGAGGCAAGGCGGCCAGCCAGGATAGCGGAACCATGGTCATATCAAGCACGATGTGTGCCAGCCACAGCGGCACTGGTGTGGGAAAGGCTGCGCCTAGCAGCGTGAGCGGGACGACGATCAGGCTGACCAATGGAATGGCGAAAGCATTGGCGATGGGGGAAACCAGTGAGACTTGTCCGAACAATGCCAGCAGCAAAGGCGTGAGGCCGATGCACATTGCCCATTGCACGATGGTGTATTCACGCAGGTAAGCCTGTGCACGGGTGAGCAATCGGCGCTGCCGCTCATTCGCATCTGTCACACGGGTGCGATGCGCCGTGACATACAGTATCAGCGCGACTGCGCCGAATGATAGCCAAAAACCGGGGGATAGTACGGCCCAGGGATCGGAAATCAGTACGCCCAGTACCGCGACGCTCATTATTTGAGCGAGCGAGAAGTTACGATTCAGCCACAGCGCTAAGGCAACGGTGGCGACCATGAATACGGTGCGTTGTGCGGGTACCCCGTAGCCTGCCAACTGTGAATAGCCATAGGCTGTCAGCACGGCGGCGATGACGGCAGCACGGCGTGCAGGCAGCCACAGCGTGAGGCGGTAACCCAGTCGCCATAGCCAGTAGACGAGCATATAGGCCAGTCCGGCCAGCATAGTGATATGCAGGCCGGAGATGCTCATCAGATGCGTGATCCCGGTGCGATTGAAAATTAGCCACTGAGCCATCGGAATGCTGCCTTGATCGCCGATGGCAAGGGCAGTCAGCACACCGGCATAGGGCGCGCCGCCCAGCGTCGCCGTGATTTTATTGCGGATCGCCTCGCGCCATCGCTCGATGCGATAGCCGGCAGATTGATGATTCAGTAGGGTATTGTCACCCCGGTTGTTGACATAGCCGATCGCACGGATATTGTTTTCCAGCGCCCATAATTCAAAATCGGAAACGTAGGGGTTGCTGCTGCCGTGCGGCTGTTTCAGGCGTAACGCAAGTTGCCAGCGTTCTGCGGTATGCAGATCGGGCGGCGGGTGGCGCACATCGAAATAGCTGGAAAGATAGAGATGGTCGGGTGTCTGTACGTCTGGCGTGAGCGTTTTTTCTACCCTGAACCTGAAGCGCAGGCCGTGCTCGGATAAGCGGGGCAATTGTTCAACCACGCCGATCACCGTGATGTCTCGCCCCTGCCACTGTTCTGGCAAACTGCTGGACAATCGCATTTCACCCTGCCAGGCCGCATAATAAAAACCGATCAGCACGCTGAAGGCGGCAAGCAGCAGGGTTAGCGCAATGCGCTGTGTGCTTGTTCGACAAGGCAGTAACAATATCAGTGGGAAAAGCGTCAGCACAAATGCAGGTGTAATGCTGGGCAGTGCAGACTGTTGTTGCAACAGCCACACGCCAAAGGTGAAACAGACGGTGAAGAGAACCATGCGCATAGCCTAGCGCGCGGATAGAATGGCGTCATGCGAAAATTTTTACACCGGCATCTTCCTCATCATGAATCGGTGAAATCGAACCGATGGCTCAGGCCGTTCGGTCGTTGCTTGCAGCAGCCGAATTTATGGCATTTGCATCGCAGATCGGTTGCGGGCGGGGTGGCGATAGGGCTGTTTTGCGGTTTGATACCCGGACCGTTACAGATGCTGGGCGCGTTACTGCTGGCGGTGCTGCTGCGCGTGAATTTGCCGGTTGCGTTGTTTGTGACACTGTATACCAATCCGTTGACCATCGTGCCGTTGTATCTGCTCGCCTACGAAATGGGGGCGTGGGTGAGCGGGGCGAGCAATGGTTTGCCGGTACAACATATTGCCCTGCCTGCACTGCAATGGGATAGCTGGTTTGCAGGCATGTGGGACTGGCTGGCCAAACTGGGTCGGCCCTTGCTGATCGGTTTGCCATTACTCGCACTGGGATTGGCGCTGGCAGGGTATGTTGTGGTGCGATTGCTCTGGCGGTTGACGGTGATCTGGAAATGGCGTGCAAGAAAACGTCGGCGAGCATAACTGCGCGTAAAATTTCTACTTGAATATTTCTGTCAGAAGTTTTTACTTTTTTACTTCACGCTATCCTCCAATGCCAAACAGGATTAGACTTGGAAAAACACTGATTTATTCGTCTTCTCAGCGAATAACCTGCGACTTGCCAGCTTCATTCAGCACAATTGCACGAGATAATTAAATGAAAACTGCACCGCTAGCAAATAATGAAAATGAACGTCTGGATGCGCTGAGAAATTATCACATCCTGGACACGGCTCCCGAGGCGGAATTCGACGGCATGGTGCAGCTCGCTTCTTCCATTTGCACCACCCCTATTGCTGCCATCAGCCTGATTGATCAGGAACGCCAATGGTTCAAAGCCATCACCGGATTGGATGCAAAGGAGACATCGCGCGATCTGGCCTTTTGCGCGCACGCCATTTTGCAAAATGACATCATGGTGGTAGCGGATGCGCTGCAGGATGATCGTTTCTTTGACAATCCACTGGTCACCGCAGATCCTAATATCCGTTTCTATGCGGGCGTGCCGCTCATTACCTCGGACGGTTATGCACTAGGGACGATCTGTGTCATTGACCGTGTACCACGCGAATTGAGCGACGCGCAAGCGCTTGCCCTGAAAGTGCTGGCCAGCCATGTCATCACCCAACTGGAATTACGTCTGGCACACCGTAAAATCAGCCAGCATCTGCAGGAAATAAGGCAGACCAAAACGATGCTCAGCACCTTGATCAATGCCAGTCCGGATTTTGTTTGCTTCAAGGACGGAGAAGGTCGCTGGCTTACCGCCAACCGGAGCGGGCTCGAACTGTTTCACCTCAACCCTGAAAACTATGAGGGGAAAAACGATTCTGAACTGGCCGAGCAAACGCACCCGATGTACAGGGACACCTTCCAAAACTGCCTGGCTTCGGATGAACAGGCATGGCAGGCTGCTGGCATGACACGTGTCGAAGAGCAGGTCCCGCTACCGGAAGGAGGCAACAAGGTTTTCGACACCTACAAAGTACCATTATTCAACGAAGATGGCAGTCGTCATGGCCTGGTCGTACTTGGCCGCGACATCACTGAGCGCAAGCTGGCCGAAGAAGAATTGCGACTGGCCGCGTCGATTTTTGAGGTCAGCAGCGAAGCCATGCTGATTAGCGATACCAACAATCATATTTTGAGCGTCAATCCCGCCTTTACCCAGATTACCGGCTATACCCTGAACGAGGTAATCGGCAAGAATCCCAGCGTCCTCAGTTCCGGACTGCAGGACGAACTGTTTTACTGTGAAATGTGGCATTCCCTGAAAACGATAGGCTACTGGCAAGGCGAGGTCAGGAATCGGCGCAAGAACGGTGAGCTATTTGTTGAATGGCTGACCATCAATATCATCTTTCATGAAGATGGTTCGATCTATCGGCACCTTGCGTTTTTCTCGGACATCACCGAAAAAAAGCAGGCCGATGAATTGATCTGGAACCATGCCAACTTCGACCACCTGACCCAACTGCCCAATCGCCGGTTGTTCCGCGATCGCCTGGTGCAGGAAATAAAAATGGCGAGCCGCGCCAATCTGTCCATGGCACTATTATTTATTGACCTCGATCGCTTCAAGGAAGTCAATGACACGTTTGGTCACGATGCCGGTGACATGCTGCTGACGGAAGCGGCACGACGCATCTGCGAATGTGTACGTGAATCGGATACAGTGGCACGCCTGGGGGGTGATGAATTTACCGTGATCCTGTCGCGAATTACCAGTACCGATCATGTTGAGCGGGTGGCGCAGAACATCATAGGCAAACTGGTTATGCCTTTTGATCTGAGCAATTGCGTGGTCGAGCTGTCAGCGAGCATCGGTATTGCTCTGTATCCTGCGCATGGCACGGATGCGGAACAGCTAATCAAGCATGCGGATAAAGCCATGTATAGCGCCAAGAGTGAGGGGCGCAATTGCTTTAAATTCTTCGTTCCTAGATAGGGGAAGATCGGGTTTTTTGCGTTTGTGAAAGGGTCAAGCATAGCCGGGTTGTTGCTACGGCAAGAAATGCCTTTGCAGAAACCCTGCTATTCCTGGATTACTTAACTGCGTTTCTTAATTATCAAGAATAGCCGGATTTTAGCTACGCAGAAATCCGGCAATGCTTATTTAACAGCATTTCTCAGTTGATCCAATATTGCCGGATTTTCCAAAGTGGAAATGTCCTGGGTGATTTCCTCGCCACGGGCGATTGCGCGCAGCAGACGGCGCATGATTTTTCCGGAACGCGTCTTCGGCAGGTTTTCACCGAGGCGGATTTCATCTGGCTTGGCAATTGCGCCGATTTCATGACCTACCCAGTTGCGCAGCAATTCGGCGATTTCACGAGCCTTTTCAGGCGTATCAGGCATCGCACCTTTGAGTACGACGAAGGCAACTACCGCTTCACCCTTGATTTCGTGTGGTTTTCCGACGACCGCTGCTTCAGCAACCAGCGGATTGGCGGCAAGAGCGGATTCGATTTCCATCGTGCCCAAGCGATGGCCGGAGACATTTAGCACATCGTCGATGCGTCCCATGATCCAGAAATAGCCATCTTCATCACGGTGCGCGGAATCGCCTGCCAGATAGACGCCGTGCATCTCGGTCGGGAAGTAGCTCTTTTTGTAACGCTCAGGATCCCCCCAGATGGTGCGAATCTGGGACGGGAAGGGGCGTTTGATTACCAGAAAGCCGCCGTGTTCGTCATGCACTTCGTCGCCCGCTTCGTTGACAATGGTTGCCATAATGCCGGGCAGGGGCAGCGTGCAGGTACCCGGTTTGATTGGCATCGCGCCGGGCAACGGTGAAATCATGTGGCAGCCGGTCTCGGTCTGCCACCAGGTATCCACAATCGGGCAACGTCCGCCGCCTACCGTGTTGTAATACCACATCCAGGCTTCCGGATTGATAGGCTCTCCAACCGAACCCAACAGTCGCAGGCTGGACAGATCGTACTGCTTAGGCAATTCGCCACCGAGTTTGATCAGCGAACGGATTGCAGTCGGTGCGGTGTAAAAGGTGGTGACCTTGTGATTCTGGATCATTTTCCAGAATCGTCCTGCGTCAGGATAAGTAGGTACACCTTCGAAAATCACCTGGGTTGCACCCATTGCCAGTGGGCCGTAGGCGACATAACTGTGGCCGGTAATCCAGCCCACGTCGGCGGTGCACCAGAATATATCGCTGGGCTTGTAGTCGAACACCCACTCCATGGATACCATCGTGCCTAGCAAATAGCCAGCGCTGGAATGCTGTACGCCTTTTGGGGAGCCGGTAGAGCCCGAGGTATAGAGAATGAACAGGGGATGTTCGGCACCCACCCATTCAGGTTCGCAGTCGCTGGATTGAGCTGCGATCAGGTCGTGCCACCAGATGTTGTTGGACGCATTCCATGCGGTCTCGCAGGCTGCGCGCTGGTAGACGATCACGCTGTGCACGGATTCGCAGTTGCCCAGCGTCAGCGCTTCATCGACAGCCGGTTTGAGTGGCATCACCCGACCGCCGCGTAGCTGTGCATCGGCAGTGATAATTGCGCAGGCTTGTGCATCGGTAATACGTTCATGCAGGCTCTTGGAAGAAAAACCGCCGAATACCACCGAGTGGATTGCGCCTATGCGCGCACAGCCCTGCATGGCAATGACCGCTTCGATACTCATCGGCATATAGATAATAACGCGGTCGCCCTTTTTAATGCCGCGTGATTTCAGGCCATTGGCGAATTGGCACACTTTTGCGTGCAAGTCTCGGTAGTTGATTCGGGTCACCTTGCCGTCATCCGCTTCGAAGATGATGGCGGTCTTGTTAGCTTGTGTGTTCAGGTGGGTATCCAGGCAGTTGTAAGAGACATTCAATTCGCCATCATCGAACCACTTGTAAAATGGGGCGTTGCGCTCGTCCAGCACATGGCTAAAGGGTTTTTTCCATTGCAGTTTTTCGCGCGCCAGTCGGCTCCAGAAACCGGTGTAATCCTGCGCGGCTTCTTTGCACAGTGCCTGGTATGCCGCCATGCCGGAAATATTGGCAGTCGCTACAAATTCATCGGATGGGTTGAAAATGCGATTTTCATGCATTACAGACTGGATGTTGGACATGCGGGCTCCTGTAGCGGGTATGTGTCAAAAACAGTGTGGGACTTTAGTTTTTTTTATCCATGCCTGTCAATCATTAACCAGTAATTGCCGTAAAATATATTTCTTTATGGGTTTTGGGTGCAAGACTTTTACGGTATCATCGCCCCCTGTTAAAAGCATACGTCCGGGCATTCGCATGACCAAATACATATTTATTACCGGCGGCGTGGTTTCTTCCCTAGGGAAGGGAATCGCCGCCGCCTCGCTTGCTGCGATTCTTGAATCACGCGGCCTTAAGGTTACGATGCTCAAGCTCGATCCTTATATCAACGTTGATCCGGGCACCATGAGTCCGTTTCAGCACGGGGAAGTGTTTGTCACCGAGGACGGTGCCGAAACCGACCTGGATCTGGGGCATTATGAGCGTTTTATTTCCGCCAAGATGCGGCGCGCCAATAATTTCACCACAGGACAGATATACGAGAGTGTGATCCGCAAGGAGCGTCGCGGCGAGTATCTGGGCAAGACCGTGCAGGTGATTCCACATATTACCAATGAAATTCAGGCATTTGTCGAACGTGGCGCGGCAGCTTTTCCGGATGGTATCGTTGATGTGGCCATTGTCGAAATCGGCGGCACCGTGGGTGACATTGAGTCGCTGCCTTTTCTTGAGGCGGCCCGTCAGATGGGTTTACGTATGGGACGCAATCAGGTGGCCTATGTGCATCTGACACTGGTGCCCTACATTGCGACTGCCGGCGAACTGAAAACCAAGCCGACCCAGCACAGTGTGCAGAAGTTGCGCGAAATCGGTATTTTCCCGACAGCCTTGCTGTGTCGTGCCGACAGACCGATTCCGGATGAGGAGCGCGCCAAAATTTCCCTGTTCGCCAATGTGCGCGAGGAAGCGGTCATCTCGATGTGGGATGCGAGCAGCATCTATATGATTCCGCAAATGCTCAGCGATCAGGGGCTCGATCGCATTGTCTGTGAAGAATTACGCCTGGATTTGAAACCAGCTGATTTGACGGTATGGGCAAAACTGGTTTTTGCTTTGGAAAATCCGCAGCATCAAATCACCATCGGCATGGTCGGCAAATATGTTGAGTTGACCGAATCCTACAAGTCGCTGATTGAAGCCTTACGTCATGCCGGGATACATACCAAAACACAGGTCAATATTGAATATATCGATTCCGAGGCGCTGGAGTCGACCGGCATGGAAGGCCTTGCGCATTTTGATGCGATACTGGTGCCTGGCGGATTTGGCGCGCGTGGAACCGAGGGTAAGATTTCTGCAATTCGATTTGCGCGTGAAAACAAGGTGCCTTATCTGGGTATCTGTCTGGGCATGCAGCTGGCTGTCATCGAATATGCGCGTCATGTCGCAGGGATGCAGGATGCCAACAGCACCGAACTTAATCCGCAGACCGAACATCCGGTGGTTGCCCTTATTACCGAGTGGAGCGACAGCGATGGTCGTGTGGAGACGCGCAGCAATGATTCCGATCTGGGCGGTACGATGCGCCTGGGTTCACAGCGTTGTCCGATTATTGCAGGTACCTTGGCGCAGCGTATTTATGGGGACGAGGTGAATGAGCGTCACCGTCACCGTTATGAAGTGAACAATCATTATGTACCGGCGCTGGAAAAAACCGGGCTGATCATTTCCGC
>CAWASY010000106.1:0-44718 GCA_963784505.1 uncultured beta proteobacterium
GTGCAAGAAGGACGACATCTGTTATGCCACGCAAAACCGCCAGGATGCGGTCAAGCTGCTGGTCAAACAATGTGACGTGGTGATTGTAGTCGGTTCACCGAATAGTTCGAATTCCAATCGCCTGCGGGAAGTTGCGGCCAATGTCGGCGTGTCTGCCTATCTGGTGGATGATGCCAGCGCCCTGCAAGCCGAATGGTTTGCTGGCAAAAATTACGTGGGCGTCACGGCGGGCGCATCCGCCCCTGAAGTGCTGGTGCAAGGGGTACTGGCGAGACTGAAACAATTTGGTGCATTACAGATATCCGAATTGCAGGGTATCGTTGAAAATGTGGTTTTCCCACTACCTAAATCACTGATCAAGATCGCCGAAATCCCTCATGGCTGAGCATTTCCTGATTATCGGTGGCGGCGCAGTCGGACTCACCTCGGCAATTGCGCTGCTACAATCGGGATATCGCGTCACATTGCTGGAGCGCGGATCGGTCGGCCAGGAAGCCTCCTGGGCAGGCGGGGGCATCATGTCTCCGCTGTGTTCCTGGGACTACAAGGTGGCGGTGACGCGGCTGGCACAGCGCAGCATGGATAAATACCCGGAAGCCATGACCAGACTGGCTGCTGACACCGGCATCGATCCCGAATACCTGCAAAGCGGCATGCTGGTACTGCCGCCCTGTCCGGATGAAATAGCAAGAAGCTGGTGCGCAAGCCATCAGATAGCACTGCACTCGGTCGCGCTCAATGAATTTTTGCCAGGAATTGCAGGCGATGGCTTGTTTATGCCCGCCATCGCACAGGTACGCAATCCGCTGTTATTGCGCGCACTACAGGCAAAAGTTCTGCAACTGAATGGCGTCATCCTTGAACAGCATGAAGTGCTTGGCATTGAAATCCGCGACCAACAAATCACGGGACTGCAAACCACGAAAGGCAAACTCCACGCTGATGGCTACGCGCTGTGCGCGGGTGCCTGGAGCAAAACCCTGCTGGGAGAACATGCGCTGAAGCTGGATGTACGGCCGATACGCGGGCAAATTTTGCTCTACAAGTTCGACGAACCGCCTTTCAAACCCATTCTACTGCAGGACGGTCTGTACCTGATTCCGCGCCGCGATGGACATGTCGTGGTCGGCAGCACCCTCGAAGACGCAGGCTTCGACAAATCCACCACTGTCGAGGCGCGAGACAGCCTGTTACAGCGCGTTCACGCACTGTTTCCCGCCTGGAAAAACCACCCGCCGATACAACACTGGGCAGGCTTGCGCCCGGGTTCCCCAGACAATATCCCCACCATCGGACGCCACCCGTTGTTAAGCAACCTGTACGCCAACTGCGGACATTTTCGCTACGGCGTCACCATGTCGCTGGCCAGTGCCGAACTGTTGCTCAATGAAATTGAACATCGCCCGCAACCGTTTGCCATGGACGATTACCGCTGGCGATAAGCTGTTTTCAATGCAATTGCTGGTAAATCGCAAGGGCCAGCGATTTGCTGATGCCGTCCACCTGACACAACTGTTCGACACTGGCCTGCATGATTTCTCGCAGCCCGCCAAAATGCGTGAGCAGGCTGCGTCGGCGCTTTTCCCCTACCCCGACTATTGCCTCCAGACTGGAAGTCGTTCTCGCACGACCGCGCTTTGTCCGGTGACCGGTAATGGCAAAACGATGTGCCTCATCCCGTATCTGCTGGATCAGGTGCAACGCGGGATCATCGGCTGGCAGTCGCTTTACGCTGCCATCAGGAAAAATCAGCTGTTCCATCCCTGCCTTGCGTGCCTCCCCCTTGGCGACCCCAACCAGCAGCTTTTCAGGCAAGCCCAGTTCCTGCATCACCTGCATCGCAATATGCAACTGTCCCAGCCCACCATCAATCAAAATCAGATCGGGCCGCACTGCCGTGTTTGAGGCCGCTGCAAGCTTGCTGTAGCGGCGGGTCAGCGCCTGTCGCATCGCGGCATAATCGTCGCCGGGTGTAATACCGGCTCCTTCGACCCGGCTCAGGACAGGCCCTTCGACACCGCTCAGGGCAGGCCCTTCGATCTCGCTCAGGACACGAATGTTGAAGCGCCGGTATTGTGAGGTGCGCATATCAAGATTTTCGTAGACCACACAGGACGCGACCGTCGCCTCGCCCAGGGTATGGCTGATATCGAAACATTCAATGCGATTTAACTGCGGCCTCTGCAACCATACACGCAAACGATCAAGACGCAGTTGCTGTCCACCTTGTTGCATGATGCGTTGCTGCAACGCCAGTTGCGCATTTTTTTTAGCCATTTCCAGCCATTGACGGCGTTCGCCCGCCGATGCGGTACTGATACGCACCGTATGGCCTGCCTGTTCCGAAAGTAATAAAGCCAGTGTTTCATCGGCACATTCGGCGACCAACAACGGCGGGACACTTTGATTGATATAGTGCTGTGCGATAAAAGCCTGCACGATTTCATCTGCAGCCATCTCCTCGGCATGTTCCGGAAAGAAACTCTTGTCGCCCAGATGACGCCCACCGCGCACCATGGCCAGATTCAAGCAAACCTGGCCCGGTTCCATGGCCAGCGCGATGATGTCTGCATCGGTGGTGCCGCCGGTCGTTTCGACGAACTGCTTTTGCTGGACAGTATGCAGCGCACGTAACTGATCGCGCAGCACGGCAGCTTGCTCATAGCGCATCTCACCGGCCGCAACTGCCATCGCCTCATTCAAAGTTCGCTCCACTTCCCCGTGCTTGCCCTGCAACAGGAGCACGGCACGCTGAATATCAGACCGATAATCCGCCTGTTCAATCAGCCCGACGCAAGGCGCGGTACACCGCCCGATCTGATACTGCAAACAGGGACGGGTACGATTGTTGAACACGCTGTCTTCACAGGTACGAATACGGAATATTTTTTGTAGTAACTGGATGGTTTCGCGGGCAGCGTAGGAATTCGGATAGGGGCCGAAATATTGGTGCTGCTTGTTGGGTGTGCCACGATAGTACGTCAATCGCGGATATTCCTGACCTGTCAAAACAATATAAGGGTATGATTTATCGTCCCTAAACAATATGTTATAGCGTGGTTTTAAAGATTTTATCAGATTGTTTTCGAGCAGCAATGCCTCGGCTTCGGAGCGCGTCACGGTTGTTTCGATACGCGCGATATGCGATACCATCAGCCGGATGCGCGGCGAAACAGCGTGCTTCTGAAAATACGAAGAGACGCGCTTTTTCAGTTGATTGGCCTTGCCCACATACAACACTGCACCCTTATTATCATAATAACGATACACGCCCGGCAGCAACGGTAAACTGTCAAGTATCGGCCTAAAATCAAAATCGCGCGGCAGCTCGCACGCCCCCTCGCCCATGGGAGAGGGGTGGGAATAACCAGCGACTTGCCCGCCTGCGTGCTTAGCAACTAACGCTTGCACAGCTTCACTGTGCTTAGCGATAGTTAGGGTCGTTTTATCAGTCGAATGGCTAGTCGTTTCACCAGAGGGGACGAACATGGCATCTTTCATATTCTGAGTTGGTGTCGTGCCATGACCGTCAGGATCAAAGGGCACGACGGTTGCGATATCCTCCGTCACATCAATGCCCCGAGCCCCTCGGCGAACTGGGTCGCACCGCCGTTGGCAGGATGACGTACCGCCCCTATTATCGGGATACCCATCTCGCGCAATAAACCTTCAGCCTTTTTCCCTACTGCAATGACCGCTGCGGACGGAAAAGCCGTAAGCAATATCCGCAATGCCGGTTCTCCCAGGCTGATCTCGGCAGGCGTTGGCGTCCGGTTCGACCACAGGGAATCAGGTGAGTGCGGGTGCAACTGCAAGGCATTCCACAACAGCGTACGTTCGGCAATCCCAAGCCGGTAGAGTGTCTTCCAGACAATGGTGGCAGAAGGCTCCGAGAACGGCAATCGTCTGTCAGACAAGCGACCAGATGAGGCCGGAATACGCGGGATGGCACCCTCACCCAGCAGGCGTTCGCTGGTAAAGGCAATACCGCTGTAGCGACAACCCTGATAACCGGGTGCTTCTCCGGCCAGGATGAATTGCGGATCGCAATCGAGATGCTGCGCCAGCCGTACCCGTTTCTGCGCGGGCCCATTACCCGGCGCATCATGCGGGCATGCATCACGCCATGGATTAAAAAGCCCGGGTACGCCGACGGGCAGCGTCGCGATCAAACTTTCGGCAAGTGGCAACATGCAGTTCATGCGCTTTATCGTGGCCCGAAATAGCCCATATACCACATCCCCAGCAGCATCGCGATGGCAGCGCCCATCAGCGAATAAAATGGCCAGGAGGAATTTTTATCGGCATAGGGATCAACCAGCGAACGATGCGCGCCTTCAGGCAAATTGGCCAGGCCCGTGAGCGAAGTACCGAATGGAATATTGATACGGGCCCGTGCATTCACAGCCCAGCCATTGGCATCCAGTATGGGCGCAAGATTACGCCGTTTGAGCTTGAACCAGGCCATGATCATGGCAGGGCCGGAAATGAGCAGCATGATGCCGATCAATGCCAGCGGAATCTGCCAGTACTTCAGTCCCAGCAAGCCCCCTACGATAGAGGCGAGGATGCCGCCAATCGCACCGATCGCCAGCCCGATGGCTGCAAAGATACCGGCAAATTTACCCACATCAAATACCGGCTTGACGGGCGGAGTGCCGGCGACCACCTCCTTGCCCTTATCCGCAACCGATTTAATCAGATTTCCTTCGGCTGCACTGGCTCTGGATGCGGCCATTTTCTCCAACCCATCCCTGATCGCCCGGGAAAGTTTCTTGTAGGGTGACCAGAAGGCCTGCCTGATACTGATCGGATGATCCACGATGCGCACGATAGTCGCATCCCAATCCCCCCCTTTGCGATCGTAAAACACGCCATTGCGCCCGACCATCAGATAATCCGAATCCCCAGCGGTGAAGGCTGCGGCAATGCTCATTTTTTCGCTGCCTCGCACGCAATCGCAATACACCAGACAGACCCCGCTCATCGCGGCAAAGGATGCATGTTTGCCCACGTCTTCGACCTTGATGGTTAATTCGCAGCTGCGACCATCCAGATAGAGCGTGCCAACCTGAAATA
The DNA here is from genome assembly GCA_963784505.1 of uncultured beta proteobacterium. Taxonomy (GTDB): domain Bacteria; phylum Pseudomonadota; class Gammaproteobacteria; order Burkholderiales; family Gallionellaceae; genus Gallionella. Next base: position 5,080 of record CAWASY010000106.1, read on the forward strand.
TCCCTCGGGTTACCCCGGTATAAAAATCACGGAACGATACAAAATTATTCACCAGAGTATACAAATCGCGTTTATAGCGCAGCAGACGCTCCAGTGTATGGATGGCACTCACTTCGGCTTCGACCGCCTTGTCCTGGGCAATCAGATCATCAATACAAGCCTTGTGATCGCTTGCCAATATCGCACGGATGCGTTCGATGCCGAGCGGCTCGGCACAGGATTGAGGTTTCGCCGACTGCCACGCTTCGAATGCCGTAAACTTATTGCAAAGCACCCGCCAATCTATTTCACTCAGTGCCGATTTTTCACCCAGCATCGGTAACACGACTTGTTGCAAAAACACCTTCATGCGCAGCTGCCAGGCGGGATTAATACCCTCATGCAGCGACAATGCCTTGTTAGCCGCGATACTGGCCAGCGGAAAACCGGCAATATCAGTATTACCATCGGAAAGCGACTGTGCAGCCAGTTGTTGATAATCCTCTATGGAACGACTCAGCGGTGCGGCCGCTCTGGCATCAAACGCTGCCAGATTGCAACGGGTAAAATAATCGTCCAGCTTACCCCTGACTGCCCCAAAGGCATTCGCAGCTAACTGGGTATGATCATTCAACACCATGATGCTTGCATCGGATTGACCACTGGCATACCAATCATCGTATGCACTGGCCTCAGCTTGGAATTTATCGGTCAATTCCTGATTGACCCCCGCGTCCCCGCCACAATCAGTAACAGATCCTGCGCAGGTGAGGATAGCTTCGACCGTAGCACGCACCGCTTCATCGGTAACCTGTATCGCGCTAATCACCCCATCACCGTTGAATGTCTGGCTCTTGAGCAGTTTTTCAATATCCGTCATATCGGAAAGTGAAATAGAGGCGGCATCCGGCTGGCCCAGATGTTTCAGTATATGTCGTGCCGAACGCAGCAGTTGCGCGCCCTCCTCGCTGTCATCCACAATCTCGGCCAATGCCAATTGGTCCGTGCCCTCGACCAGCAGATCAGGATTTTTCAGCAGCGAACCTGCCCAGGCGATAGCCGCCAGTACCTCATTGGCGCGTACCCGTCCATCTTTGTCTACATCGATCAAATCCAGCGTACGCGGATCAAACTCGATGCCACGCGTCGGACAGCTCAATGCCACCCACAATTTCTGATCGAGATCCTTAAGCGCAAGCAAATCCGCACCCGTATCTATTTGAACCTGATCAAATCCGCCTGCGCGAAAAAAATTCCATGTATGTGATGCCGTCATTCTATTTATTCCCCGTAAAAATAAAATCTTCAGCAATCAAACTAGCCTGCCTGCTGCTCCAGTGTGAACGATGCCTGTTCATCCTGCCCCAGATGTTTGACCAGATAGGGCATCACCTGCTGCAGCACCGCATGCAGATTCCAGGGAGGGTTCAGAATAAACATGCCGCTGCCATACATGCCATAGCCATCCTCACTGGGCTGCTGCACGCAAAGCGCAACATTGAGCCAGCTTTTGACCGGCAATTTTTTGAGTTTTTCGGGCAATTGCTGTGCCTCGCTGCGTTGCAATTGTGGATACCACACGGCATAGACGCCGCTGCTAAAACGCTTCAGTCCTTCTTCTAACGCCGCGACCACGCGCTGATAGTCCTGTTTGTCTTCATATGGAGGATCGATCAGCAGCAGCGCACGACGCGGCGGCGGCGGCAATAAGGCCTTGAGCGCACCGAAGCCATCCGATTTGCTCACCAGCACTTCCGCACCAAAACCCGCAAAATTTTCCTGCAGTAATTCGCTGTCTGAGGGATGTAACTCGAACAGGCGCATTCGATCTCCGTCTCGCAGTAATTGCTGCGCGATCAGCGGAGAACCGGGATACAGTTTTATTTGTGTATCGGGATTGAGCTGTTTGACCAGTGCCACATAATCGGCCAGCGCGACAGGCATATCCTCCCTGTCCCACAGACGCGCAATGCCACTTTGATACTCGGCATTTTGCATGGCATAACCGCTATCGAGTGCATAGCAACCGGCACCCGCATGGGTATCGATATACCAGAATGGCTTATCTTTTTGCGCCAGATAGCGCAGCAACTGCACTTCGATGAAGTGTTTCAGGACATCGGCGTGATTGCCAGCGTGAAAGGCATGACGGTAACTGAGCATAAAAAAAGCGCTTAAGTGAAGGTCGTAATTGTGCCATGCAGCGAGCAACAACACCAAACGATAAAAGCACCAAGACCTGCCGAAAACCTCCAAAAACCGGATCAATCGCGCGACTGTTTACAAGGTTTAGTTGAAAATCACCTTCAAGTTTCCTTTCCAGCCGCAGGAGACGCAATGATAACGTCTGAGCGGAACGATCAGCGAAATGAAGCGGTCAACCAGACGTCGAGGCACCCGATCAAGATAGGTAGAATTGCAATTCGGACAAATCCTATGTTCTGCCTTCGCCACTGAAGGACTGATTGTTTGAGCACTATTGCCGGACATCTGAGAATACTGAGTCATAACCCCCCCCGGTGAACAATTTTCACTTTACATCAAATAGATGACAGTTAAATTAAAAAGGATACGTGTAAGCCACATGACTGATTCTAATCGGATATCAACGGCATTTGTATAGGCCAAACGGCCTGTATTTGCTAATTCGACAAAGCGGCCAGCTCCTGCTCGGTGAATCCGGCAGCGCGTCTGGCCGGCATATTGAATGGGCCACGCAGCACGGGCGCAGCATATAGCTTAGCCAGTCGAGCGTAAGTATTTAGTGGTTCCAGGCAGCGCTGCTTGCACAAATAGCCGTACCATTTATTGCCAATGGCAACATGCCCGATTTCATCACGCAGTATGACATCCATGATTGCGGCGGCGGCCAAATCTCCTGCCTGTGCCAGCTTGTTGCGTAACACAGGTACGGCGTCCAGTCCGCGCGCTTCCATGGTACGGGGAACCAGCGCCATGCGGGCAAGCACATCGCCTTCGGTTTTTTTAACCATTTCCCAAAGACTGCCGTGTGCTGGAAAATCACCATAGGTGTAACCCATCAATTGCAGATGATTAGCCAGCAAGGAGAAATGCAGTGCCTCCTCATCCGCAACCTGCAACCAGTCCGAATAATATTCATTCGGCATATCGGCAAAGCGCCAGATTGCATCCAGCGCAAGATTGATGGCGTTAAACTCGATATGAACCAGTGCATGGATCAAAATGGCTCGCCCTTCATTCGTCACCATTGAGCGGCGCTTGACGTTACGTGGTGCGACCAGCTCAGGTTTGTCAGGCCTGCCGGGAATAAAAGCTGCGGCTTCCATCACCCTGTGATTATCCAGCACCATCACGCCCGCTCGCCAGTCTTGTGCCAACTGCCGCACTCCTGCCGCCTTGTCAGTCGCACTGCACTCAGCAAGACAGAATAGTGAAGCTTCCCTTAATTCAATAACTTGTGTAATTTTGTTAATGTTATGGATCATGTTGGTAGCGCCGGTTTAGCCAGCATGGCTTTTAGTCTTGCCAGTTTATCCATACCCTCATTCTTGGTCACAACAGGCACAGCATCGGCATGCCCACCTGCATAGAGCAATTCGCTTTGCGGCATTTCATCCATGAAACGACTGGGTTCGCAAAGCGCCCAGTCGCGTCCGCGACGACGCTTGTTGCAATAACTGATCTGCAGGCTGCGCTCGGCACGGGTAATGCCGACATACATCAGCCGTCGCTCCTCTTCGATACCCTTCTCATCGCTGTCTCTGAACGGCAGAATCTCTTCCTCACAGCCCACGATGAACACATGAGGAAATTCCAACCCTTTGGATGCATGCAGCGTGGAGAGTGAAACCGCATCCTCTTCCTTATCCTTGCCCTCCAGCATATTGATCAGCGCGATGGTCTGCACCATGTCGATCAGAGATTTCTCGTCTGACTCGGATTTACGCTTGAGCCAATCAATAAAATCCTGCACGTTTTTCCACTTTCCTTCCGCCTGTTTTGCATCCTGACAGTCGTACAGCCAGGATTCATAGTTGATTGCCCTGAGCAAATCGTCCAGCAATTCACCGCAAGGGTCTTTTTCCGCACGATCCTCAAGACGGTTGATGAAGCGACAGAATATCATCAGGTCTTCATACTGACGCGGCAGCAGTAACTGCTCGATATGCGCTTCGAATGCCGCCTCAAACAGACTGATATGGCGCATACCGGCATGGCTGCCCAATTTTTCCAGCGTGCTATTGCCAATGCCGCGCTTCGGGGTCGTGATGGCGCGAATGAAAGCAGGATCATCATCCGTGTTGGCGATCAACCGTAAATAGGCGGTGATATCCTTGATCTCGGCCTTGTCGAAAAACGAACTGCCGCCGCTGACCGTATAGGGCACGCGCTGATCGCGCAATTGTTCCTCAAAGGCACGCGACAGATAATTACTGCGATACAGGATCGCATAATCTGAATACTTTGTGCCATGCTCGACCCGATGCGTGACCAGTTTCATCACCACGCTCTCGGCCTCGTGCGCATCATCCTTCGCAGCGTAGATACGGACCGGATCGCCGATACCATGATCGCTCCACAATTTTTTCTCAAACACCTTGGTATTGTGATTGATCAGCTGATTGGCAACCGTCAGAATACGCTGCGAAGAACGGTAATTCTGCTCCAGCTTGATGACGCGCAGATTGCTGTAGTCAAGACGCAAATTATGCAGATTTTCGATGCTCGCCCCCCGCCAGGCATAAATCGCCTGATCATCGTCACCGACGGCCGTGAATGCGGCACGTTTGCCTGCCAGCAATCGGGTGAGCTGATACTGGCAATCATTGGTATCCTGATATTCGTCTATCAGCAAATAACGCAATTTTTGCTGCCAGCGTTGCAAGGCTTCCGGATGTTCGTTGAACAACACCACCGGCAAATGAATCAGATCATCGAAATCCACCGCTTGATAGGCACGCAAGGTTTCCTGATAACGCAGGTAGATACGGGCATACGCCTCTGCTTCTGCGCTATCTGCCACCACCACCGCACCTTCAGGCGAGATGAACGCCGATTTCCAGTTCGATATCTGCGTCTGGATCTCGCGCAGCTCCTGCTTGTCGCCCGAATTGGTCAATTCCGAAAGAATCTTCCAGGTATCACTGGCATCAAAAATGGAAAACTGCGGCTTGTAGCCCAGCAGTCTGGCCTCGGCGCGCAGGATGGTCATGCCCAGCGAGTGAAAGGTGCTAACCACCAGCCCTTTGGCATTTTTTCCCTGTAACAGCGTGCCAACACGTTCACGCATCTCGCGGGCGGCCTTGTTGGTAAAAGTGATCGCCGCGATATTGCGTGCGGCATAGCCGCACTCCTCCACCAGATAGGCGATCTTATGGGTAATGACACGCGTCTTGCCACTTCCTGCCCCTGCCAGCACCAGCAACGGGCCATCCAGATACATCGCGGCTTCACGCTGTACATCATTGAGCTTACTTAACATTGACACCTTCATTTAGCGTAATACGCGGTTACAAATTTGGAAAACATGCCTTCTGCAATACGTGATATCGTTTATTATATTACTGTTTATAGCCCTGAAAAACCTCAGGCGAATGACTAAGTTCCCCGAATATTTCTGGTAAAATATAAATCGTATTTTCTAATTTCGTTGTTAAGGTGGACAGTTATGTTGAGCAAATCGAACCATAACAATTTTTTTAATATAAACCAAAACGAAGTTTCCGCAATCAAGGTTTTTAACAACTACTATCGCGAACACAATCATACGGGCAAGTTCTACGAAAGCGTACCGGATTTTTTTATCGTTCGCCCCGAAGTGATTGAGGGTCAGGATATCGCCAGTCGCGCTGCCGACCGCGTATTGCTCGACGATGTGGTAAAACGTGCCAAGACGCGCAAAGGTTACATCGGTGTAACCCGGCATCGCAACCCAAAACTGGGTTATTACTGGCTGGAACTTTCGGTGCTACCCTTCATGCTCAGTGACCCGGTCACTGATAATAACAAGGGTGAATTTTTCCATATTCTGACCCGTTTCATCGAATACACCAAATCCCACCCCAAGATGTATGGTGATCTGACCGCCGAGATTGATTCCGACAAGGATCTTGCCCTGATGCTCAAGGAAATTGAACGCATGGCAGCAGGTCTTGAAAGCACACTGACTCACTATCCGCTGGACATGCTCGTATCGTTCAACCCTGCCTGGCCCGTCGGCGAAGTGAAAAAACTATTGAGCGCACTCAAAGGCAACGATCTGGATTGGTGCGAAGTATTTTTTGAGCATCTGATCTACGTGATGAGCCAAAAAACCAAAACCTGAACGACTACGCCCCCCTTGCTGCAGACTAGCGCCCGACCAGCCGGGCGATATGTGCAAGCAAGTCATCTTCCTGATAAGGTTTACCCAGATAAGCATTAACCCCCAGTTCCATCGCATGGTTACGATGCTTATCGGCAGAACGGGACGTAATCATGATGATGGGCAGTTGTTGCATCGCCGCATTACGTCGCAATTGCCGCGTCAACTCAAAACCGTCCATGCGCGGCATTTCAATATCCAGCAACATCACATCAGGGGAAATATGCGCCAATTGTTCGAGCGCATCAACGCCATCCTTGGCCGTTGCGACCTGATAACCGGCACGCTGTAACAGTCGTGAGGTGATCTTGCGCACTGTGAGGGAATCATCCACTATCATCACCAAGGGCTGCAATTTTTGCGGCTCAACCACCCGACGGGAATTCGGGGTAACCGTGCGTTGTGGCAACTGCAGCGGATTCAGTATCAGCACGACCAGTCCGTCGCCGCGCACCGTTGCACCTGTAATTCCTGGCAAACGGGAAAGTTGCGGCCCGATATTCTTGATAACCGCTTCATGATTACCCAGGAACTCATCCACATGCAAGGCAATATACTGATCACCACTGCCTAGCAATATCACCGCATTGCGCGCCTGCCCGGCTGTCACCTGCGCGTCTTCGCCTAACATCTGCGCCAGGCTATGGAATGGATAGCGTTGATTCTGCCAGTCGAGATAACCAGTCGCATACAGGTGTGCCAGATCAAACGAATTTAACTGGCGCACCTGCTTGATCATCGTGGAAGGCAGCGCATACAAGGCATCCCCGGCACGAACGGTCAGAACCTGTGTAATAGCCAGCGTGAGCGGCAAGTGGATGGTAAAATGCATGCCCTGACCGGGCCTGGAAAAAACGTCGATACGACCACCCAGCGCAGCGATTTCGCTACGCACCACATCCATGCCGATACCGCGTCCAGCCACCTCGTTCACAGAACGGGCAGTTGAAAGTCCGGAAACAAAAATCAGTTGCAGGAGTTGCTCATCACTGCTGTAATCACCAGACTGCAATAGGCCTTTTGACTGCGCTTTGCTGCGTAGCGCATCAAGATCAACGCCCATACCATCATCCTCAAACTCGAATATGATTTCATTGTTTTCCTGGCGCAAACTCAGGCGAATTTCACCGATAGCCGCCTTGCCTGCCTTAATGCGGGTTGCTTCGTCTTCCAGACCATGCACAATCGCATTGCGTAAAAGATGCTCAAAGGGGGCCGTCATCTTTTCCAGCACACTACGATCCAGGTCGACCGTCGTCCCGCTTAACTCCAGATTGGCGCGTTTACCCAACTCCTTGGCAGTTTGTCGGACAATGCGATAAAGCCGTTCGCTCAGATTGGAGAATGGCACCATACGGACGCTCATCAGACCCTGCTGCAATTCACGATTGATACGCGCCTGCGCAGACACGGCAGCCTCGGTTTTGTCGATATTTTTCAGCAGGGATTGCTGCACGGTCTGCACGTCGTGCACACTTTCATTCATGAAACGGGTTAATTCTTGCAAACGGGTAAACCGGTCAAACTCCAGAGGATCAAACAGCTCGGCGCTGTCATGCGACAAGGAAATGCGCGCCTGCATCTGACTCTCTGCCTGGATTTCAACTTCACGCAACTGTCGGCGCAAACGCGCAACGCTGCCGGTCAGTTCCAGCAACCCTTCCTTAAATGCGCGCATCTCGGTCTGGATACGGGAACGGGCCACACTAATTTCACCCGCTTCGTTGACCAGTCGGTCAACCACCTCGGCGCGCACCCGCAATATGCTGCCTTGCACCACACGCTCAACGCCTGGCACACGCCGGTCTTGCTGCCAATCGGCCTGCGACGCTGCCGCAACAGGGGCGGGCTGGACGACTTCCTTGAATTCCGGACGCAGTTGCAACAGTTTTGCATTGATATCATCCAGCGCTGTTTCCAGCCGACCCAGCAAGACTTCATCAACCACCGAGCCCTGCGCCGCAGCAAGATAACCTTCCATTTCATGCGCAGTTTCGCCGATGCGCATCGCACCGGCCATCCGCGAACTCCCCTTCAGGGTATGCAGCAGTCGCCTGAGCACCTGAAGATGTGCGCCCTCCTGTGGCGCAGTACGCCAGGCACGCAGACTGGAACCGATATTCGGACACAACTCATCCGCCTCTTCCAGGAATACCGGCAGCAATTGTTCATCAAGATCGTCCTGCACCTGTGATCTTTGCGCATCCTCACCACGCACCTGAACCCCGCCCAGCGCCACCGTTTCAGTCACGGCAAGCGCAGCTTCTTCGGCAGACACAGCCGTCACAGCTTGCGACGCAAGCAGTTCCTCCGGCAGCTCGGATTCGATCAACAGCTCACGTCCACTGTTCAACAGCACGACCAGATCCGCACGCGGCAACGGCGCCTGACGCTGACAAATCCCCCGCGTCATCAACTCCAGTTCGGCGACCACCTGTTCAATTAAGTCACGCTGAGCCACCGTCAGGCCAAACACCTTACCTATCCTGGCCTGCAGCCAGGCTTCCAGTGCATAGGCCAGTTCGGCAATGTCGGTAAAGCCGATAGTGCGGTTCACTCCCGCCAGGGTATGTGCGGCACGCATGAAATCATAATGCACACTAGGCGGGACGGTGCTTGAAAATACGACATATTGCTGTCGCAATACCGCCGCATTCTGGCTCGCTTCCGCGCTGGAGATACGGAACAGCACGGCAGACAGGCTGACATCGCCGATCACCACATTTTCATCCTCGACAGGCGATGCCACCAGCGGCGCGGCGACCTTGATCTGAGGCATCCCCCCCTCCTCAATCAACCTGGCAGTCTCGATCAAATCCTCTGCCTGGATACACACCCCGCCGTGACGTTCAAGCTCGCTAACCCAAACATCGAAACAGGTGACCGCCTGCTGGACAAAATCCAGCAGCGGCGCGCTCGCAGGACGCTGATCGTTGGACCAGCGATTGAGCGCCCGCTCAACACACCAGGCAACTTCACCGAGATCGGTCAAGCCGACCATGCGTCCGCTGCCCTTGAGGGTGTGAAAACCACGACGGATCGTGTTCAACAGTTCACGACTCTCCGGATGAAGGCTACACAAATCAAGATGACTGCGCATAATGCCGAGTACCTCATGCGCTTCCTCAAGGAATATCTCCAGCAGTTCCTGATCATCACCTATCGGATGCTGTACCTTTGCATTAAGGGTCGTGTCCGATGCAAGTAACATTGCCTGCGCACCGGGTAATTGCAGGCGCTCCAGTTCATCCAGACTATTTTGCAACGCATCTGTCTGCGGCGCTTTTCCATGCCCCAGTTGCTGTATATAATTTTCCAGCGCGCTCACTGCACCGGCAATGACATAACTTTGTTGCCGTTGCGGCAGGGCATTATCATGGGTATAGGGCAACACCGCTTCACGCAGTTGCATGAGCAGCCGCACGGCCACATCCAGTGACAGTATGCGCAAGCCGCCCAGCATCTGATCAATCAGGCGCATGAGACCGGATAATTCGTCCTGCTTGCTTGCATCGCTGAAAAAAGCATTGAGCGCTTGCTCGATATGCTGAAGATTGGCAAGCATCTCCCTGGACAGGGAAGCGACCATATCATCCTGTTCCATATGACCATGCAGATCAATCAGTTTGTGCAGTTGCTGAACATCCTCGGGCAGTTTACGATCTGCACTTGTCATGCGTTCAGACAAAATGCGTGCCTGCTCCTGAAAACCGCTACCGAGATTGCTGTAATGGTCAATACCACTTTCCAGCAGTAACAGCGCCATCGCCATGTCAATGGCCAGCGGCGCGGCATACTCACTGTTCTCGGCATGCTGTGACAGCGTATAAATTTGCCCGGCCAAATATTGCAGGGTATTGCGATCCAGCTTTTCGCTTTGCTGCGCGATCTGCTCGCTGCTCTTGATGAACAAGCCACAGGCCGCATCTTCGCCTTGCACGCACCGCTCCCAGTTCTCACTGGAGGCGCGCAGTTGCTGTCGCATTGCCTCTAGCAACTGTGTTACCTCACCCACAGGTAGCAGGGACAGTCCGGGCAGATAGGAATCCAGCGCATAAGTCTGCTTGATTGCCTCTACACGTTCGCCCACGCTATGGCTGCGGGAAACCAGATAAAGCATTTCAATCAGCACAGCCCGTTGAATCTCGGCTGCCGGCTGGACATCGGCCACTTGTTGCGGTGTCACCAACGCGCGAATTTGCTGGTCTATCCGACCTAGCAACTTGCGTGGACTCAATTCCGGGGAAAGTCCATCATGACGCAAACAGTCAAGCACACCCTGTGCAACCCACCAGAATGCACGCGTCTGGGATTGCGGCACACTTTGCATTACACCCTGCAAGGCCAGCTGCATCTGCAACAGGGCGGCATGACGATCTTCCTCACGCAACCAGCGCATCAAACCCTGTTGGTATTGACTGCGTAAGGATTTTATGCGGCCCGGCTCCATCTCCATCTGGGCATCCGTCAGCACTTCAATCGGCAACATCACCGATAAATTCGGAAAAAAGAGATCCTGTTCAAAAGCACACTCCATGCCGCGTAGCTGTTGCAGCGCCTGATATTGTGCAAATAAACGCACAGGCGAATTATCTGCACCGGCAGCGAGCGTATCGAGAAAATGTGTGATGCCAAACAGGGCCTGGCGATACACATCCCGATGCAGACTCGATATATCACGAGGATGATCCAATACTTCTGTCAACGCCCTATGCAAGGTACTGCAGACGACTGCGACACCGTCAAGATGCGCCATCTGCAACACCCCTGTCAGGCGATGCAACTCATCGAGCGCAACCTGCAACTGACCGGACTGCACATTGCTGGCAGCGAGAAATCGCTCGACGTCCATGCTGATTTGGGCCAGCGAGACATCCATCACTGGCTTGATTGCGGCCAGGGTATTGAGGTCATATTGAGCGGGACTTGACATAAAGTACGCGCGTTACAATTTAAAACCGGAAACCGACTGGTTCAGATCGGTAGCCAGCTGGGTCAACTGTGCAACAGAACCGGCTGTTGCGTTGGTACCCTGAGTCGTTTGCTCGGAAATTTGCATAATATCCGCCATCGCTGTTGCTACTTCGCTGGCCATATCCGTTTGCATCTGGGTCGAAACTGTAATACTGTTGATCAATCCAGCCAGTTCATTCGACACCTGTTCAATTTCGCGCAATGACTGTCCCGCCATTTCAGTTAGTTTTGCACCCTCAACCACACCTATTGTGCTCTTCTCCATCGCCATCACGGCGTCCTGCGTATCGCTCTGAATTGTCTTGACCAGGGCACTAATCTGCTTGGTCGCATCGGCTGATCGCTCAGCCAAGCGCTGAACTTCTTCAGCCACCACGGAAAAGCCCCGTCCTGCCTCGCCAGCCGAGGCCGCCTGAATGGCCGCGTTCAGGGCAAGCACATTGGTCTGTTCGGTAATATCAGAAATCAGTTCCACGATCTCGCCAATCTCCTGGGAACTTTCACCCAGTCGCTTGATTCGTTTGGATGTTTCCTGAATCTGCTCGCGAATGCCATCCATGCCGGTGATCGTGTTACGCACCGCTTGCGTACCCTGCTGCGTAACCGTCAAGGTATGCCGCGCAACTTCGGCAGACTGTGCCGCACTGCTATCCACTTCCTTGATGGACTGTGTCATCAACTGCACCGCTTCGCCGGCACCCTGAATCTCACGCATCTGCTTTTCGGTCGCCACCAACAGGTCACGTGAAATACTGGCCGCATTGCCGGTCGCCACGTTCATCTGGTTGGACGCACCAGATACACGGGTAACCAGTTTACGCAATTCTTCCGTAGTGTAATTGATTGAATCCGCAATCGCGCCGGTAATATCTTCCGTCACGGTCGCCGTGATGGTCAGATCACCTTCGGCCAAGTCGGCAAGTTCATTCATCAAGGTCAGGATGGCGCGTTGATTCCGATTATTGATCGCTTCGGCCAGCTGGGCACGCTGACGTGACTCCTGCAAATACGCCCTTAAAATCAGCGTCAGCAATATCAACAATGCTGCGCCAGATACCAGGGCCACATAAGCGCTTATGCGACTGGACGCTGACTGTTCATAGGCATGAACCAGACTTTGCGTGGTCGCCAGCAATGTTTTGCTTTCGTCCAGAATCCGGTCACCGGCCAGACGCGCTGGCAACAGTTGCGAGACATTCATCGAAATAAAGCCCAGCACTGACTGATAAGTCTGAAAATCCTCCTTGAGCAGCATGACGGTCGGATCATTTTGCGGCATTTCATCCATGAGTTTTTGGGCAGCCAGCAGTTTTTGATCCATCTGCGGCAAGCCTTCGGTCGAAGACGAAGTCAGCAATTGCTGCACCAGTCCGGTAATTTGCTGGATCAATAGTTCCAGACGAATGGCTCTTTGCATATTTTCGGGTGCAGCCTGCTCGGAAAGTTGATTGACCAGATTCAACATATCACTCTGCCCTTCGGTACTACGCTCCAGGGTCACCAGCAAAGGTCGGCCCTTATCCAAATCGTCAAGTCGTCCGACTGTCTGTTTCCATTGGATCAGCAAATTATCAAGCGTTTTTCGGGCATCGCCGCGCGTTGCCGAGATATCTCTGTCACCTTTATTCAGCTTTTCCAGTATGGTTGTAAATTCAGAACGGGTGTTTGCCAAGCTTTCATAAGCATCCGAATTACCGGTAAAACTTGCAACCGAATCCTTGGCCAAACGTTCCGAAAGCATGGGCAGGTTTGATGACAAAGCCAGATAACGGGCACTTTTGATTTCTTCATTACTATTAAAATAGGCCGCACCTGCCGCGATCAGCAAGCTTACCAGGGCAGCGCCGCCCAGGTAGCGCATTTGCCGTTCAAAGGCAAGATGACCGATAAAAGGCAAAGCACTGGATTGAGTCCCGGATTTTTTGCTAAACTTCAATACTGGTAAGTTAAATGCCATGTTTTGTTCTCCTCCCCGCGATGGGGATACTAGTTGCCCACATTCAAAAATTGTGGCTGCGCCAACAAGGCCGGGATATCGAGCAATCGCCATTCAACCTGCTGCTGTTCATCGTAATAACTGACCTGCCCGTCTGACTCATCCATCCGCCAACTGCGCGCATCGCGCAAACCGTACACCCTCTCAACCAGTAAGGCTGCGTTGAATGCATACCGGTCAGCAACCAGCAACATGCGATTAGCCGCCCCACCTGAAACGGATGTCCCACCCAGGTAATCGGCCATATCGACCACGCTATACAAGTTACCCCGCACATTTGCCACCCCCAAAAACCAGGGTTGCGTCAACGGCACACGCGTTAATGTGGGCAAGGACAACACCTCGCCTATCTCGGTCATTTCCACCAGATAATTGCTGCCTGCAATTTGCACACCCAGCGTGTTAATGCGTGAGGTTGACAGCGCCTGATCCTGCAAACGATCTGATAATCGCTGTTGAAAATCACGCAGATTCAGACGTTTTGACATGACTAGCCCAGACCCGCAATCTTGGCCAACAATTCTGCCGCATTGACCGGTTTGACCAGATAATCACGGGCACCCTGACGGACCCCCCATATCTTGTCAGTTTCCTGCCCCTTGGTTGTGCAGATGATCACGGGAATATGCGCCGTCTCGACATCCTTGGAAATTGCCCGCGTTGCCTGAAAACCATTCATGCCAGGCATCACCACATCCATCAAAATCAGGTCCGGCTTGCTCAACCTGGCCTGCGCAACCCCACTCTCGCCGTCCTCGGCAAAACTGACCGCAAAGCCATGCTTACTCAGAATTTCGCCCAGCACATGACGCTCGGTGGCGGAATCATCCACCACCAGCACTTTGTTAATAGCCATAATATTGTTCCTCAGTCGCTTTGGTATGATTGATAACAGCCTCGATCAGGCTCTTTTTATTGAAGGGTTTAATCAGATACTGATTGGAGCCAACCAGTTTGCCACGTGCACGATCGAACAGGGTATCCTTACTGGTTAGCATGACCACCGGAATATCGCGAAATTTGGCATGATTTTTAATCAGTGCGCAGGTTTGATAACCATCAAGACGCGGCATCATGACATCGACAAAGATCATATCGGGCTGATGATCTACCACTTTGGACAGACCGTCAAAACCATCTTTGGCCAGTATCACCTGACACCCTGCCTGCGACAGGAATATTTCCCCGCTACGGCGTATGGTGTTGCTGTCATCGATCAGCACGACTTTTATGTCGGACAGTGGCAAATTTTCGCTCATACATTCCCTGTCAATTGTTCGTTGCACTGGACTTACCATCATTTTGTCAAGCACAAAAACCCATGGTGTTAACAATGGCAACAATCACGCTACCATACATCGCTACCGCTACTTTCATCCGGACAGACATTCATACCGCAGCACAATGATCCGGAGATTTTATCACATTCAAAGCGTAATAATTAACCTGTCCGGCTACAGTTCAGACGCTTCCAGAAACAACTGGGACAATAATTTTTGCACTTTCAATGAAGAACGAATAAAAATACCATCCAGCTTTTCCTTGGCTTCACTAGCTCGCCCACCATATACCGCCTGCAATACCTCACTGGCAATAAGATGAAACTGCGCATGTTCAGCCTTGAGCTGTGAAAATATCGCCGACCCACCAAACTTGGCGGCAGCATGCCCGTTAATCCATTTACCCAGAATGCATTGATTGTCCTGACACACAATACGCGGATCGATGACCTCTTGGCTATTACCATCAATACAGGCCTGCAAGCGTATTTTCCAACGCTGATGTGCAGCAATCGCGGCCTGAAAATCCAAACCTGCAATTTCTGCACTTTCCCCCGCATCAGCGCTGATACTTTCTGCATTACTGGCGACCACGCCTTTTGCAGCCCCCCTGAACCAGTCAATCAACCCCATAACGATCACCTTTATCAGAATTTTACGATTCAATAATGCACAATATTACTTTTTTGTTACAGTACGATTACCGGACAGTTGCCATACAAAACTTTGCCTTTCAGCCTGACCGACTCAGGGTAGCCGGTAATTATCCTGCGTCATCAAGTCGATGCCACAGGGCAGGTTCTCTATCCAGTCAAGGAACTGATTCACCATCTTTTTACCCTTGAACATGCGGCCATGTTGCGGCACGATAGATTCGACATCCAACTGACGCACCATATGCACCCAATACCGGCAGATTTTATTGGAGATCATATAGCGCCGATGAAAACCTTCCATATAGGGGATATGCGACTTAAAATCTTCCACCGGCGTATCCGCCTCGTTATGGCTAACCAGCGAAGCACCCATGTCGCCCGAGAATAGAATTTTACTCACCGGATCATAAAACTGAAAATTGCCTTCCGAGTGCATAAAATGTGCCGGCACCGCCTTAATGATCGAATTACCCAGCGGCAAGTTCATCCCTTCATCCGGGATGCCCGCTATTCGTCCGACGGCATTTCCGACGCTGCAAAAGTGCGGCACGAAGCGCTCCCACACCCTTGAGATCACCACCTTGCATTCGGAATGGATCATCCATTTGTTGATCGAAGCGATGATGTCCGGATCGGCATGAGAAGCGAGGATATAGTCCAGCTTTTTGGGTGGGAAAAAATTGTGCATTTCCATCAACAGGCCGTTGTAAGTCATATTGCCGCCCGGATCGAGCAAGGCACCGTGACCATTATCCACGATCAAAAACTGGTTGGCCTGCACCGCATCATCGGTGGAATCTTCCACCAGATCATCAAACATCAGGCAAAGATGCGTGCCATTATTGAACAACTCAATTGCCATTTCTTTCCCCTCACAGAATTTGCTAATATAGCATGAAACCCTTTGTTCAGCTCATGAGTTGGCGACGCCACCAGAAACTGATCGCATCTACCCTGCATCCAGCGGTTTTACCGCATTGAGGTGCAAGGCCACTTGAGGGTCTTCCAGTAGCCTCCCCAAACCGCACACTCGGTCTTTCGGATAACAAAAAACTCCAAAATAACCCGTTGCACTTTTATCACGCCATATAGATAATAAATAGGCATTTCGGCTTATATTATTCGTTACAAAATAGTAGTAGTGTTCCGATGACACTCACGCTTTTTAATCACCATTGCGTGATCATGAAAACATTCCTGAAGTAAATATTGATGCAACCTTTGCAAGCCTGTTACGCTGATGACAGCACTTGCAAAGCGGGGGTTACAGATGAGCGCCGCATATTTTCGCACTGTTCGACCTTACATCGTGATACTGATGGCAATTATCACCGTCGCAACACTGATTTTGGCCATTTACTTTACCCGGGAAAACTTACCGTGGACCGCTTTTCTGGCTGGCGTTCTTGTCGCCTCCATTCTGGCCGAAGCCGTAAGAGCGTCACATTCGGAATGGTTACTGATGCGGCGCACCGTACAATTATCAGTCCTTAAGGAAAAACATGAGCGCCTGATACGCAAATGCGATAGCAACGAACAAAAACTCTCGAATGTACAAACACTTTTACAGCTTATTGATGAAAAGCTACAAACCATCATCATCCTGGTCGATCGCAATGGACACTGCCATTTTCACAACAAGGCATTTCGCGAGTTGACCCGATTGAGAGCGGAGCAAATCGAGGGTCGGCATATCCGCGCGCTGTTCGGCTCCAAATCCTATGCAGAGATGGCCACAGCCGTTCAGCAATCGCTGGACGGACATCCAATGTATTATGAACATACTCAGCAAAGAGCGGATGGCGCACTGTATCGGCTTGAAGTGGAACATATTCCCCAATTCGATGCAAAAGGCAAGGTTAGCGGGTTTTATATTCTGGCCAAAGATATTACTCGCCGTGATGATCTGGATTCAGCCGACAAACCGACACCAGCCATCACAAAAATCGGCAAAGCGCTCGATCAAAATAACCCAATAGAAACAGCCGAACCAGACGACTCGGACAACGGCGGCTTGTTGTTCATTTCAGCCATGCAACGAGGTGAGTTTCATCTGTATTGCCAGCTGATTTCACCCCTCCCCATCGATTCCGGTAAATCATCACATTATGAAATACTACTCCGACTGATCGAAGAGGAAGGCAGCATGATACCGCCAGGCGAATTTTTTTATATGGCCGAAAAATCCGGCTTGATGCCCTATCTTGATCGCTGGGTCGTCGGGCGGGTGCTGCAATGGGCCGCTCATCAACAAGTATATGGACGTGATCTGGACACCCTATATTTCATCAATATTTCGGCAGCCACGATAGGCGATCCAGGCTTCCCGATCTTCCTGCAAAATACACTTTTTGAACACCATATATCCGGCAACAACCTGTGTTTTGAAATTGCCGACGCGGATCTGTCCATCCGCAACGACAGCGTGACCGAGTTTATTAATCAGGTAAAGCAGTTTGGTTGCAGCATTGCCCTGAGTGGATTTGGCAAGAACAACGACGCATTCAACCGGATACGGGGTTTTCAGGTAGAATTCCTGAAAATTGAAGGGGGGATCATCATCAACATGCTCAACGATCCTGCTCACCTGGCCCGTGTGAAATATATCAACCACCTTGCAAAAAAAATTGGCGTCAAAACCATCGCCGAACTGGTTGAAAATGACAGGATAATCGCCAAACTAAGTGAAATCGGTGTCGACTATTCCCAGGGTGCCAGCATTTCCTGTCCGCATCGACTCACCGAGTAACGGCTTGTGTGTTAATTTGAGACTCAATATGCAAAACCCACCATGAACATCGAAGAAATTACCCATCAGCTGGTTCACACCGGCTACATTGTTCTGGACAACCCCTTACCGACTGATTTAACAGAAAAATTATTCAGCCGATGCCACGATGATGGAGAAATCCAGTTTTGTGAGGCGCAGATTGGCCGTGGTTCGGCAAAACAACTGAGCCACTCGATACGCGGCGACCTCATCAGTTGGCTCGATGATACAGACAGCGTCGATGCAGCTTACCTGGCCTGGATGGAAAAATTGCGCATCGGCCTGAACGAGCGGCTTTTTCTGGGCCTGTTTGAATTTGAATGCCACTATGCGATTTATAATAACGGCGCAGGCTATGCGAAACATTCCGATGTTTTGAATGGCAACAGAAACCGGATCGTATCGACGGTCATCTACCTGAATAAAAACCGGCTAAGCACGGATGGTGGCGAACTGGTTCTATATGATCCGACAGGACAAACCGTCATTGACACGGTAATTCCGACTTATGGCAGCATCATCCTATTTTTAAGCGAGCTTGTTCCACATGAAGTCCTCATCTCCCACACAACCCGACGCAGCATTGCCGGATGGTTTCGTGTCCGCAGTTGATCCGGTAATGGACATCATCCCTTTGCCCGACTCAGCCACAGACCTGGCCGAAACAAACCTACGGGACATCCTGACACAGGCGTTCGAGCACACGCAGGATCGGTCTGCCATCGTAGTCTGGGATGGTCAATGCGCACTGGCACGAACACTGAGCGACGCATACCGCCGCTGCCTGCCTGATGCCGTATTTATCGACTTTGACAACGTACCGCCCGAGACAATACGCAACGAATTCGAGCGCCTTGCACCGCGCGACCTGGTGGTGCTGATCCAGTCCACCAGCTTCCGTTTGGATGCCTTCCGCATCCGCGTGGAATTATTCAAGCGTGAACTCAAGGTGATCGAACATCCGCATTTATCCCGCATGCCGGGTAATCAGGGACTGCGCTATATCGAGTCGCTGGCCTATGATCCGAGCTATTTTCGTACGGTAGGTCAGGCGCTGAAAGTCAGCCTCGATCAAGCGTCACAGGGCATCATTCATAGCGACGGCGAACAGTTGATTTTTTCGGCTGGGTTTGAAGCAGCAAAACTTAATGTCGGTGATTACCGGCAGATGCACAATATCGGCGGCCAATTCCCGATCGGCGAAGTGTTCACCGAATCGAAGGATCTGGAAGCTGTCAACGGTCGGGTGCGCATCGGCATCTTTGGCGACACCACGTTCACCGTCAACCAGCCCGAACATCCCATTACGCTGGTCGTCAACGGCGGACGCGTTACCGATGTAATCAATTCAACGCCCGAATTCGAGCGGGTATTGGCCAGCATACGCGAAGTCGAGGGAGAAATCTGGCTGCGCGAATTGGGTCTGGGACTGAATCGCGCCTTTGCGCTGGACAGAACAGTCAGCGATATCGGCACGTTTGAGCGCATGTGCGGAATACATCTTTCGCTGGGCGCAAAACATGGCAGCTACAACAAGCCCCAGATCAAGAAAACCGCTGCAAGATTCCATGTCGATGTGTTTGCCTGTACCGATAGCGTAACGCTGGACGACAAAACGATCTATCGTGATGGGGAATGGCAGGTTTAATCTCCCGCCCCACCCCCTATGCATTTCAAAGCCAAGCCATTGAAAAATCTTGCCCATGCGCTGCAGCAGAAATTTGACCGGATAGTGGCCTGGGGCTCGGAATCCGGCAGACTCTGCCGCAAGCCCTATGTCACGGAGCGTGAAGGCATACTCTGTTTACATTTTGACACCCTGTCGGTGCAAAGCGAAATGTACATCGACATGCCCGATGAACTGGTCATCCCCTATACCCGTACCATGATGAGTTTTCTGCTGCTATCGCCCGCCCCCTGCCGCATCGCCATGATAGGACTGGGTGGCGGATCGCTGGCAAAGTATTGCTACCGCCATTTGCCACAATCTGAAATCCGCGTCATCGAAATAAACCCTGATGTAATCGCACTGCGCAACGAATTTGCCATTCCTGCCGATGACCAACGCTTCCAGGTATGGCTGGACAATGGCGCCGAGTGGGTGAAAAATACCGACTGGCAACCTGAAATTCTGATTGCGGATGGATTTGATACGGATGGCTTGCCCTCCCAATTGGCCAGTCAGTGTTATTACGATGATTGTTTTGCCGCGCTGTCCGATAACGGCATCATGGTAGTCAACCTGTGGGGAGGCTATCCGCATTATGAGGATTATCTGGCGCGCATCCATACCAGCTTTTCCGATCAGGTACTCGTCGTGGATGCAGAAGATAGCGTAAACAAAATTGTTTTTGCGATAAAAGGAAACACCTATCCCCCCACCTCTACCTCCATAAAAAATCAGGCGAAATTACTGGACCTGTCCCATCCGCTCGATTTCCTGAAAAAATCCACCCGACTGATACGCGCCCTGCAGATTACCCACCATGGCTAACCGAAGGTTTTAATGTTCCTTGCCATCGATACGGGGTTGTAGCAGCCAGGGAATGTAACGCCAGGCGAGCAGCGAGAAACTGAGCAGCCAGCAGGCGGCGGCCATAAATATCCAGCGCGTGTAATCGGCCGCATCGAATAGCGGCATCAGGATGCGCACGACAAAGGCCAACATCATCAGCCACAGCGCGAGCTTGTCGCGCGCGTCAAAGTTGACTTTTCTGCCGGTATGACCCTGACTGATGCGGATCAACATGGCCGGAATAATTAGCCCCATGGCACCGAAGGTAAAAACATGAACCGACAATGAGGCCGGCCATTGCGGATAAACGCTCAGGCGCAATGATTCTATGAGCAGTTGCAAGGTAATGGCGAAATAGCCCAGATACATGATGCCTATATCGAGGCGCTGCATAGCCAACTGCGGCTTCCAGAAAACCAGACGGATCGCCAGCAGCAGCGCGAGTAGCAGCGCCGCCAACGCATACAATTCGGACGGCATGAAACTGGCGAAGACCAGCGACAGGCCGAGCAATTTGATGACCTTGTCCAGTTTTTTGTGGCGCAAAATTTCAACCCCGAAGGCACCCTTCATAAAAGGAAACAGGGTGCGCTCCAACATCACCAGAAAAGCCACCCGAAACAACCCTAGCGCCATGCTGTAACCAGGCTGAAAATACGCGCTGCTGAGCAGCAAGTTTTTACTGATCAGAAACAGCGGCAGAATCAGCAAAAACAGGTAATTGTCCCGATAGCTGTCCTGATGACGGTTGCGTATCAGCGTCCATAGCAACATCGCCACTATCGTTCCCAGAAACAGGTTGTTCGAGATTAGAAACAGCCAGGTGGGCCATGCACCCCCCAACCCCATGCCAGCGCGTTCAAACAGCCAGGCAAACACCAGAAACATCAGCGCGGCACCATGATGACCGCGCACCTTGACCCAGTTCTTGGTCGCGGTGAGCAAGAATCCCCCCAGCACCGCCCAACCGAAGCCGAAAAACATCTCGTGGGCATGCCACTGCACCCCGGAAAAACGCATTGCGGGCGCGACTAAGGTAGCGGAATAGACCAGCGCCCATAGCATCGGCAGACTCAATCCGGCCAGACAGGCCAATGAAAAAAATGGCCTGAAGCCTACCAGCCAGAGCGGATGTGACGCTAGTTTCATCTTGATTCCCTATGGTTTGATAGCAATTCCTGCAGCTGAACATGGAAAAACAGCGCTGTTCCGGAACAACGCACCTAGAATAACAGGTGTAAAGATAAAAAGATTTTGCGGATTATCGCGGGCATACACCCGGCAACAACCCGCAAATTTCATGCACGAGCTATCTCGTCAAATCCGGCTGAGCGATCAACCCATCCGCAGAAAATACACGCTATTCATGGATGGCAGTTGGTTTTTTGAGCTGTTCCATCAAATCATTATTCCATTCACCGGTCACCTTGACTTGTGCAACTGCGCCTAACAAAACCGCTTCTATCAGATTATGATTGACATACACATAGGTTCCCGGCTGTTTGAACTGGTACATCATGGCCGCAGCCGACCCACCTGCCACGAACCAGGTTTCCAGATTGGTTGCCGGCTTGTCGCTGAAAGAACCGCCCTGCCACATCAGGTCAGCGTGACCACCGATCAAATGGGGACGCGTATCCCTATTGGCCTGGGCATGGATAAACAGCACCCTGTCCCCGACCTTTGCAGTCATGGCATGTTCGCCTGTCAATGCACCCACGCTGCCATTAAAGACAATATGGCTGGGCGTAAGCGTTTTCATCACATCCATCATGTCAGCCATTCCATCCATCGGTGTGGCATAGGTCTTGTAATTGCCACTGGCATCCTTGGGAATGTAAAAGTCCTGCTCGCCGATGTAATAGGCCTTGTCGTATTTGACCTGTTTGCCCTGTGCATCCCTGAGACCATCACGCGGAAGAACCATGATGGCGCCATTCATACCGGAAACCACGTGCCAGGGAATCATGACGCCGCCCGGCGCACAGTGGTAAACAAACACGCCCGCCTTGGTTGCCTTAAAGCGAATGACCACTTCTTCGCCCGGCGCAACATGCGTCAGCGCCCCGCCACCCAAGGCGCCGGTAGCCGCATGAAAGTCGATATTATGAGTCAACGAGTTGCTCTTGGGATTAACCAGGGTCAATTCCACATAATCATTCTGATGCGCGACGATCATCGGACCTGGTACGCTGCCATTGAATGTCATTGCCCAAATGGATGCACCATCCGGTGACACTTTGAGCAATTTTTCCTCAATCACCATGCGCACCTGAATGATTTTGGCCGGGCCTTGATCAATCTGCTGATGCGCGGGCAAAAATGGGGGCGCTACCATCGTCTGGGTAACCCGCTCCAGTTTGTCCGCCTTTGAGGCAATATCCGCATTGGCATTCGCACTGCATGCGAGCAGAAGCACCAGGCTCAACAACATATTTTCAACGATCTTCATACCATTTCCTTTTCAAAACGCAACACAAGTCAATCCATCCATCCTGAGTTCAATGTAAATCGCCAGGCATTTCATGCTAATGCCTGCACCGGACGTGTTTCCTTTTTGCCGATAGTCAGCAGGTCCCAGATCAGCAGCACATACCCACCCGCGAACATCACACCGAAGGCTTCGCGCCAGATCATACCCTGTATAAACCATGGATGTTGCTGCGCTGCAAAATAGCCGATCCAGGTCGAGCCTTCGATCGCACGTTCTATCTGTGACTGCTCGTAACCTGAAACCAGCATGCCCATGGTCATGCCTATCATGCCCAGATTCAGCAGGCCCAGCGCCCATTTCCACTTCCAGTCACCGACTGTCTCACCACTCATCCACACATTGCCGCGCCATTTTTGCGCGACGATATAGAAGAAAGCAATATTGATCGTGGCATATGCGCCGAAGAAAGCCAGATGCCCGTGGGAGGCAGACCACTGTGTACCGTGGGTATACAGGTTGATCTGCGGCAGGGTATGCATGAAACCCCACACACCGGCACCGAAGAAGTTGCCGAACGCCTGAGCGATCAGCCAGCCCATCGCCGGGTGATTGCTGTTGCGCATCTTGTTGACACCCGAATCGAATACCGCATGCACCACCATTGCGACCAGCGGCACAGGTTCCAGTGCGGAGAAGAATCCACCGATGGACAGCCAGTATTCGGGCGTACCGATCCAGAAGTAATGATGACCAATACCCAGAATACCTGAGCCGAACATCAACGCGACTTCGATATACAACCAGGTTTCCACGATTTTGCGCGGTGTGCCCAGCACGATCATCAGTCCGTAAGCCATGATACAACCGACCATCACTTCCCAAGTTGCTTCGACCCACAGATGAATCACCCACCACCACCAGTATTGATCGACCGAAATGTTGGCGGTATAGAACATGCCCGCCATATAGATACCGAACAGCGCGATCATGTCAAGCGTCAGCACGCCGCCGATACCCGTCCACTTACCCTTGGCAAAGGTGGCAGCCACATTGAAGAACACCGACAACACGCAGACCACGATGCCAATGTCGGCCCAGCGCGGTGCTTCAATATACTCGCGACCTTCATTGATCAGCCAGATCGACGATTGCTCGCCCGGCCCGACCTGCACCAACAGGAATACGCCTACCACCACCACGACAGCGAGCGTGAAAACCCAGAAAATCAGGTTACCCAGTTTCAGTCCGACGATTGGAATACCGGATTCCTCTTCCAGTAGCCAGTAAACCGAACCGATGAAACCGAACAGCATCCACACCACCATGGCATTGACGTGCACCATGCGGTTGACCGAAAAGTCCAGCACGCCATACAGAAAATCCGGTATCAGGTATTGCAGGCCGGACAGCAAACCGAACAGGATTTGCGCTCCAAACAACACTGCTGCGACGGCAAAATACTTCACCGCCAGTTTTTGCCCACCATTGAGGTTGGCACTATCAAGCGTCCCTTGCGTCGTCATATCAGTTCTCCTGATCCATTGGTTTGAAGTTGGCCGGGAAGCCATTGGTGTCTATGGTGGACATCCACTTCAAAAAGGCGACAATTGCATGAGCTTCCTCATCGGTCACGCCCAGCTTGGGCATGCGTCGACCCAGGCTGTTATGCAACTTATCGGACGGATCCTTGATGAATTCGACCATCAATTCCTCGCGTATACCCTTGGAGCCCCAGTTCGAATCCAGCCAGGCCTTGGTCAGATCGGGTGCATAGTAGGCACCGTTACCGAGCAGGGTATGGCAGCCCATGCAGTTTTTTGCCTGAACGGTCAATTTGCCGTGGCTGACCATCGCTTCGGCTTCGGCTTCAGTCAGCTTCTTGCCGAACAACGGCTCTTCAGCACCGATGACAGGCACTTGCGCATGACGCGTTTCGTCGTATTTATATTCGATTCGGTTATTGATCGCAGAATAGGCCGGTACGCGCTTGGAACCTGCGGTGATTTGCGACATGGAGTCAAAGGTCAAAAATATGAGTATGACAAATGAGCCTGCCGTAACCCAAATGGCCGTCTTGCGCCAAAAAGTTTCGGATGCCCACCAGTTGCGGGTAGTCATGATGCGGTCTCCCTTGAGGATGGATGAATTTCGGAACTTGAACTTTCAGACGAAGCGGGGGAAAGACAGGCCGTGATGACAGCCTCTTCATGCGTCCCCCTGCACAAACGTAAAATAGCGTGGGGCGCAAACAGATACCCTGCCAGCATCAACAGCACGACACAGATCCAGAACAGGCTGCCAAACAGGTGGGCTACATTTGCCAGCTCGATAACTGATGCAAATAACACGACATAAGCAGCATAGGCGAGCGGCATCACGCGCGGCACTTTTTTGATGCTGGCATAGGCAAATAACAGCGCATAAAGCGCGCCAAACACGATGACCGAGGCAGCAGAAAAAAAAGTGATAAAAAAATCAGCCATTTTTACGGGTTCTATCATCGCAACCTCCCTTCAAAAGTGATCCCAAAATCCGCCTCCCTCACACGCCATTCAACTGGACTGCAAGTAAACCGGCCTGACATTGGACCTGCTCCGTATGACAAACACATGAAACATCAATCAGCGTCTTTTAGTTGCGCGTGAAGTTTATGGCTATGTTTCCGGGTTCACGGGAAACATAATTTATGGCAATCCCCTCGCCGTAACGCTGCGTCAATTGTGCGAGCAAGGGCAAGGGATCATGATCATTGACGAAGGACATGGTCTCACCCGGATTCAGTGCATCAAGCGCGCCGAAAATGGCCGCATGGCGGAAGCGCTTAGCCACACCGCGTGCATCGAATGGATAACAAAGATCAAATGAAATGGTATTGGCGCAGTTATGTGACATGATTGGTTTCCCCTTTAAATGAAGATTAAGCGCACTTTAAAACCAGTACGCATTTAACATGCATACATAATACATGTTTTATTGGGGAATTCATGAATTTTTCAGAATATGCGCCACCCTGCTTTTCATACTAGGTTTTGCGCTATCCGTGATACATGGCATGCTGTACAAGATCATCCCGTTTCTGGTCTGGTTTCACCTGTTTCGCGGCGGAATTAAAAAAGGTGTGCCCAACATGAAACAAATCATCCCAGAATCCTGGATGTGGCGGCATTTATGGCTGCATGCCTTTACTGTGATTACAGCCCTGCTGACCTCCATTTGGCATGCGGCACACTGGCCAGCACTGACCGGACTGGCGCTTCAAGGCATTGTGCTCATGATCGCCCTGTACTTCGCGATTTCGGTTTACCGGCGTACGCTCGCAGGGATCAAATCCTGATCCGCCCTAATTTCAATTCCTGCCCTGAATAGTGCCATTGGTCAGCGCGTCGGCCAGTTTGGAAAAATCCACCGGTTTATACAACACCGGCCAGGGGCAATTATCGACACTGCTAATAAAGCGCGAAGAGGTCTCCCCCGTCACAACGACAGCGCGTATCGTCTGATTTAACCGATTCTGCAATATCCCCAGGAACTCGATGCCATCCAACGGGCCGCTGAGGGCATAATCAACAATGAAATAATCCACGCCATCGATATCCTCCTGCTTCAAAGCAGTCTCTGCATTGTCATAATGTAGTACGTCGGCTCCCACTTCCTGCAGCAGACTCACCATACCGGCTGACACCAATTCGTCGTCTTCGAGCACCACCACGCGCTTGCCCTGAAAACGGGTTTCCCAGTCCTGATCATCCGGCACCTCGGGCAGTCTCGCCGCTTCACGACGCTCATTCTTGAGCGGCAAACTGAATTCGAATACTGACCCGCTACCAAGACGTGATCGGCAAACAACTTTTCCGCCCAGCAATGACATGGCGCGCTGGCAAATGGACAAGCCCAGCCCCAGACCGGCATCCCGGCTGCGCTGCACATTACCAACCTGATAAAACTCATCAAAAACCAGCGGCATGTCCGTTTTGGAAATACCGATACCGGTATCCCAGACCTGAATCAACACGCGCTCACCACGTGGCCGGGCGCTAATTAGTATGCCACCCTGTGCCGTAAATTTGATGGCATTGGAAAGCAGATTCATCAACAATGAGCGTAAAAGTGCGATATCGGACTTCACCAACAACGGTTTTTGCGTTGAGAAATACAGATGAAATCTAAGTTGTTTCTCATGTGCTGTGCTGGCAAAGCTGTTTTCTAGCCATTCACATAAATCGGCCAGATCAAATGTCGAAATCTGCGGCTTGATCGCTCCGGCATCGAATTTTGAAATGTCCAGCAATTGCTTGAGCAATTCCGAAAATGCATTCATGGACTGGCTCAGCTTTTCGATAAGTTCGCGCTGACGCGAAGTGGGATTAGTATGTTTGAGGGCATAGACAAACAGCCCGGCTGCCGCAACCGGCTGTCTTAGGTCATGCCCTGCTGCCGCCAAAAACCGGGTCTTGGCGCGTTCCTTTTCTTCCAGTTTTCGCAAGGATTCGAGCAACTGCCCCTCGGTGTCCTTCTGCGCCGTAATATCGGTGCAAGTACCGAACCAGTTAATGACACTGCCGGCCTCATCATGTCGCGCTACAGCCCTGACCAGCCACCAGCGATAAAGACCATCCGCTCGACGCAAACGGGATTCAAGTGAATAAATACTGTCGTTTAGAATAGACAGTTGCCAGGCCTCTTTCGCCCGCTGCCGATCCTCGGGATGAAAAACATCGAACCAGTTCAGCCCGTAACTTTTATCCAGTGTCACTCCGGTGTAATCGACCCACTGCTGACTGAAATAGCTGTTCAACCCTTTCGGGTTGGCAATCCAGACCATCTGCGGCATCGCATCGGTGAGCGTACGGAATTTTTGTTCTGACTCCCTGAGCGCATCCTTGGTGTACAGACTTTCACTAATATCGGTCAACACAATGCGCACCTTGGCATCACTATTTGGCCGCGTCATACAAAGGCAATCGAGCCTTGCATGAAACGGGACGCCATTAATTTGCAACATAAGCAATTTACAGCTGGTTTTCTTATCGCTCCGCAGCACATACAAAAAATGACGATGCCAGCGTTCACGATCCTCATCGGCTACTAATGATGAAAAACGGCGGCCCAGCAGCTTGCTGCGCTCCACGCCAAGTAACGCTGCGCCCGTGAGATTGATTTCGTCTATCGCGCCAGCGTTGCTGAGCGTGAGATAACCAACGGGCGCAAAATCATAGAAGTCCACATAGTGATCACGGGACTTTTCAAGCTCCAGCTGTGATTGACGTAATTGCTCGTTCTGCATCTCCAGTTCGACCTGGTATAGCTCAAGTTCAGCCAGCAATGTGTCCTGGGATTGAGATAGCCGATTCGACTGCTGCGAGGCAGGTATTCCAGTGAATTCCTGCTTATTCCGTTTCTTGCTCAAGCCGACTCCTTATGTTGACAACCCTCGCCTAAAGGGGAGGACTTAGGATAAATTATAGTCACCTTACAACAGCTCGATCAAGTCAGTCAAAAAAGCGCCGAACATCCGCTTTCATAGGATATAAAGTGACGAATCAAATACACAATTTGCGCATGCTGCCTAGTATGCATCCTGCCGCATCCCTACGTTTGAAACAAATAATTGGCAGTTGTCTGAAAAAACCTGTCTGGCAACGAATCGTGCGACAGTGTCCCCATACCATGATTGATCCATGTAAACTGTTTTGGTCATCCTGACATTCCGTAATCAATGCAGGGTGCGCCTCATGTATGCAGACTCAATGCCCGGCGCACAGGAGAGATATCGCCATGAACCGCCAAGCAGCAGACGATAGTCACCGCATCCCGCTTTGCGAACTGGAGCAAAGACTGGACTGCTCAAGTGATGGCCTTAGCAGCACCGAAGCTGCACGCCGCCTGCTCAAGACCGGCAGCAATGAGCTGAAGGCGCGCAAGGAGACACCGGAAATCATCAAGTTTTTCCGGCAGTTCGGCAATTTTTTCGCGCTGCTGCTCATCGCAGGTGCTGCACTGGCATTTCTTGCCGACTCTCTTCGTCCCGCAGAAGGTAACTTCTATATCGCCGTCGCACTGCTGATGGTTGTACTGCTCAATGCGCTGTTCACCTATATTCAGGAACACCAGAGCGAGCGGATCATGGAAAGCTTTCGCAACATGCTGCCACAGATGATCTGGGTGCTTCGGGATGGCCTGGTGTCGCGCATCGAGGCAAGATTGCTCGTACCGGGCGATGTGATCGTACTAGAGGAAGGTGACCGCGTGCCTGCCGACAGCCGTCTCATCGAAGTCAATCAGCTCAAGGTCGATCAATCCTCATTGACCGGCGAGAGCGAACCGCAGTTGCGCAGTCTGAACTGTACGAACGATAGCCTGCTGGAAAGTCGCAACATGGTGTTCTCGGGTACGCTGGTACAAAGCGGTAACGGCCGGGCGCTGGTTATTGGCACAGGCATGAACACGCAAATCGGCCAAATCGTACAGCTCACCAAGGAGGCAGGTTCAGTCGAGACCCCCATACGCCGGGAACTTCGGCACTTCATCCGTATCATTTCGGGTATTGCCATTACACTGGGGACGTTGTTTTTCATACTCAGCATCTTCCTCGGCAACCCCTTCATCGGCAGTCTGATTTTCGCGATCGGTATCATCGTGGCAAACGTACCCGAGGGTCTGCTGCCTACCGTGACGCTGGCCTTGAGCATGGCGTCTCGTCGTATGGCAAAAAAGAACGCGTTGATCAAGAATCTGGAGGCGGTGGAAACGCTGGGCTCGACGACGGTCATTTGCACTGACAAGACCGGCACCATCACACAAAACCGGATGAAGGTCTCAACGCTGGTATTGGGCGAGCGGTTATGGTCTGCCTATCAGCATGGACTGTCCGGCGCACAAGGTTTTGATGAGGCATGGACGGTCATGTCACTATGCAACAACGCACGGTTTTCCGGCGTGACTCCCCATGGCGATCCGACCGAGTGCGCCATGCTGGTTTTTGCGCAGCATCAAAAACCGCTACAGAACATGCAGGCCCGCTTTCCCCGCATACGCGAGCTCCCCTTCGATTCGACTAGCAAGCGCATGATCACCACACACGCAACATGGGGTGCCAGACTTGCCTACATGAAGGGCGCGCCGGAAATCATTTTTGCCAAATGCACGCGTATCCTGCACCAAGGGCAGGCAGTCCAATTCGACGCACGATTCCGCCGCCTTGCACAGGATTCCTATGAACTCATGGCCGCACGGGGCGAACGCGTGCTTGCACTGGCCAGCAAGACCATCGATGCGCCTGAAAACAATCAGATAGATAACGCAGATGAGTCAGATCAGACGGATGATGCCGATGAATCCGATTTCATCTATTTGGGCATGGTTGGCATGCTGGATCCGCCCCGTCCGGAAATAGCCGAGGCAATCGAAAAATGCCGCACTGCGGGCATCAGGGTTTTCATGATTACCGGTGACTATCACGTCACGGCGGAATCCATCGCGAGGCAAGTGGGGTTGTTCACCGGAGACGGTCAGGTTATCGGCGGCATGCAGCTTCAGGATATGGACGATGTCACACTTTCAACCCTGCTCGATAACCGTGAACTGGTCTTTGCCCGCTCCACGCCCATGCAAAAACTGCGCATCGTCAAGGCATTGCAGCGCAAGGGCGAGATTGTCACCGTCACGGGAGACGGCGTCAACGATGCACCGGCTCTGAAGAATGCTGACATGGGCGTGGCGATGGGCCTGTCCGGCACCGATGTCGCCAAGGAAGCGGCGGACATGGTATTGCTGGATGACAATTTCGCCACCATCGTGCACGCCATCGAAGAGGGGCGCACCATTTTTTCCAACATCAAAAAATTCATCGCCTACATTCTGACCAGCAACATCCCGGAGATTCTGCCCTTTATCGCTTTCGTGGTCCTCGGCGCACCGCTTGCGCTGACGGTGGTACTAATTTTGACCATTGATCTTGGTACGGATTTGCTGCCCGCATTGGCCCTGGGCCGAGAGTTGCCGGAAACCGATGTTATGAAGCAAGCACCCCGCAGGCGTGATGAACGATTGCTCACCTGGCCGCTGTTGCTCATGAGTTACGGCATTTTTGGCATGCTCCAGGCCGCCGCAGGATTCTTTGCCTTTTTCGTCGTACTCAATCAGGGCGGCTGGACATGGGGAGCCGCACTGCCGGATTCGGGCCTGCTTTACAAGACCGCAGTCACCGCTTTCTTTGCCGCAGTGGTCATTTGTCAGGTCGCCGATGTATTGATCTGCCGAACCCGGCGACAAAGCATCCTGAGTGCCGGGATATTTTCCAACTGGCTGATCTGGCTGGGCATCGCCGTGGAGCTTGCGTTGCTTGCGGCCATATCGCATATCCCATTCCTGCAACCCTTCTTCGGCACAGCGCCGATAGGCTGGTTCGAACTGTCGCTTGGCCTGCCCTTTGCGGTGCTTATCGTGCTGGGCGACGAGTCAAGACGCTGGCTGCTCAGACATGATAATCAATTTGTCCGGCGCTGGCTGACCTGGTAATTCATTATCAGCACAGGCAGGATCGCAAGTTTCCTTCGAAAAATTATCTTTCAGGGCGTGTAGTAAAATCGCGATGAGCGGCATTTTCCGCTCATTTCAGTACAAACTTACCAAAAACAGCGCCAGCATGACCGCCCCTAGCAATACAAACGGAATTGATTCCCGCCAATTAACGCGTTGTTTGGGAAAATAAGCTCTCAAGCACAGCGTGACATCCTGCTCATTGCGTAAATGGCCATTGTGATAATTCATTTCACTCCCCTTTCATCCCGTATTTCAATGACAACACAATAGCAAATCAGGCACACTAACCCAAGTCCGCTCGGCGGTTTCCTGATCCGGCCATTTGCGGTTGAAAAAAACGAATGAACGGTCTGATTTAGCGGACAAACGGCCATCCTGACAGCATCACCGATGCCAATTTAGCATCAGGCATCAGCGCGATGCCAATGCACGCGAGATTCTCTGAAGCGCATCGGCAATAACCGAACGGGGCGAAGCGATATTAAGACGCATGAAGCCACTGCCACCTTCGCCGAAGCTCGTCCCCGGATTCATGCCCACCCCAGCCTGGTTTACGAAGAATGCGCGCAATTGCACATCGCTCATTTTCATTGGACGGCAGTCGAGCCAGAGCAGATAGCTGCCTTCAGGCTCAATCAGGCGAATGGATGGCAGATGTTCTTGCAGATAATCGCGTACAAAGTCGCGGTTGCCCTGCAGATAAATTAGCAGGCTGTCCAGCCAGGCTTCGCCACCTCGATAGGCCGCTTCGAACGCGGCGATACTAAACGGATTGAAGTTGCCCAGATGCAGACTGTCAAAAACCATTTGTATTGCCGCACGCCGCCCGTCATCCGGCACAATCAGACAGGACAGTCCCAGGCCAGGAATATTGAATGTCTTGCTGGGTGCGACCGCCGTGATGAGTTTATCGCTATCGCCTGACAGCGTCGCCAGCACCGTATGCTGCCCTCCCGGATAGACCAGATCGGCATGGATCTCATCAGACAAGATGGTCAAATCGTAGCGCCGTGCAATGCTCAGCAGTTCGACTAGTTCAGCACGATTCCATACGCGACCGACCGGATTGTGCGGTGAGCAGAACAACAACAGACGCGCGCCATCCATCGCACATTGCTCCAGATGATCGAAGTCGATCCGGTAGCGAGCGTTTTCAAATTGCAAAGGATTCTGAATCAGGCGGCGATTGTTGGTCGTCACGGACAAGAAAAACGGAAAATAAACCGGCGGCTGAACGATCACGCCGTCACCTGGCTGCGTATTCGCCATCACGGTCGCGAACAACGACGGCACGACACCCGGCGCCATGACAATCCACTCGCGCGCAACCGCCCAGTTGTGGCGTTTTTTTAGCCAGTTTCTCAGCGCGTCATACAGGCTCTCAGGATACAGACTGTAACCGTATATCGGGTGGGCAGCGCGGCTAGCTAGCGCCTGCGTGACTGCCTCTGGCGCTGCAAAATCCATGTCCGCCACCCACATCGGTAGCACGGCATCGGTGCCAAAATAGCCGGCACGCCCGTCATGCTTGACCGAATGGCTACCGCTACGTTCAATGATTCGATCAAAATCGAAATTCATGCGATGCGCTCCCAAAGGGTTACCTGCGAGATGCTGTGCTGGAACTTGCGGCGTGTTTCGCGGATCACGAAACACACGTCAAGCGGCGCCTGTATCAGGCGAAAATGCGGTGCGAGCAGTTCCTTTAAGCCATCGAGCGTTGTGTAATTCTCCGCATTCCTCTTGAATCCGCCCACCCACTCTTCCGGCTTAGTATGCTCTTCCAGCCAGGTATAGGGCGAAGCGATCAACAGTACACCGCCCCTATTCAGGCGTTCATGTATATCGCCCAGGAATTTTTTCGGGCTGTACAGGCGATCGATCAAATTGGCGGCGAAGATCAAATCATAGCCGCTGAACACGGGTTTCAAGTTACATGCATCGCCCTGAAAGAAAGCCACTCGCGTCCTCGTCCGTGCCAGTCCGAGATCGGCAAGACTGCGCACCTGATTGCTGACAAGTTTCCCTTCCTCAGCCAGTATGTAACGCAGCACACCCAGCTCGACCATCTGCACCCCCACACCGATAAAACGGGCGGAGAAGTCGATGCCGGTGACATGATCAAAATGACGCGCCAGTTCGAACGTTGCACGCCCAGTCGCGCAGCCCAGATCAAGTGCTTTAAGGGCGGGTTTATCTGCCATCACCCCGATCGCAATATCGGCGAGCGCCTTGGGGAAATTAGGCACGCCGAAATATTCATCGCCAAAATGAAACTCGCAATATTCCGAGAGCATACGGTCGGTTTCATAATTCATGGCCTGTCCCGAGCCTGTCGAGGCGGCCTGTCCCGAGCCGCCCAACACATAACGGAATCCGGCATGCTGAAAAAAATGACGCCTGAAGGCATAGCGCGCACTTTGTAACGCTTCATTACCGCAGGATATCCATGAACCTCCCTTGATTAGATTGTGCCGCCCGTCAAAGGTCGGCGTCGTAAAATCGTCGTATACCGGATGCACGGTAAAGCCGTTGAATGGATAGATCGGCGTTTGCGTCCACTGCCAGACATTGCCGGTCACGTCATACAGCTCGCCATGCCTGAACTCGCTGACCGGGCAACTGGATGCATAGTGGTCGAGATGAATATTCGCAGCCGCGATCTGATCGGCTTTAATATCACCCGGCTGATGAACCTCATGGAGCCGATACCATTCATCCTCGGTCGGCAACCTGAATGACTGACCAGTCACTGACTTTTTCCAGTTACAAAACGCCTCGGCCTCGTGACAATTAACTTCGACCGGCCAGTCCCAGGGCATGGGCACTTCCTCAGTCAACAAGCGCAGCATCCAGCTATCCGTATTTTTGCGCCAGAATGTCGGGTACATCGCGCGGCTATATGTCTTCCAAGCCAGCCCTTCGGCCGACCAATGGGCATCGTTCTGATAACCTGCATCATGCACGAATTCCATAAACTCACCGTTACTCACCTGATAAACAGCTGCATCGAACGCAGCAACACGCGCCTCATGCAGTCCGTACTCGTTATCCCAGCCATAGTAAGGATCAGTCCTGTCCTTGCCTATGCGCACTACCCCGGCTGGGATGCTCACCAGCGCGTTTTTCGGCGCAGCGCCGGTCTTTCGGCAGGGTTGCCAGACAGGATGGTTCCTGACATATTTGAGTGCATGCTGGCGTATCAGCACCGACGAAGTTTCCAGATGAATGCGCTCGTGTTCGATACCCATCAGTATCGTCCACCACGAATGATCCCAGGCTATTGGCAACGTAAGCGGTGCGGTTTGTATCAGTTGACTGACCAACTCACGCACCTGTTTTCGGTATACCATCACCGCCGCTACGCCAGGCCAGTCATAGCGGGTCTCATCAAGATCATCCCAGCTCATTTCATCCACGCCCACCGCGAAGATGGATTCGAATTCCGGGTTGATACGCGTATTGATCATGCCCGCGAGTATCAGCTTGTTGATGAAAAAAGTGGCCGTATGACCAAAATAGAATATAAGCGGATGACGCAAGGGAATCGGTTTAACCAGATAGGCTTGTTCGCTTGCCAGCGTCTCGAACAATAATTCGTAACGATCAAAGGTCGCGAGAAAATAAGCGTTAATTTCTGCCCGCATGGCGTCGATATCACGGCCTTGTAGCAGCGGTGTTCGTTGAAACAGACTAGCCGGCATGGCACGACTCCTGCAATATTGGTTTTTTATTCTAACAAAGAATCGCCACAGGCATGACTGGCGTAAAATGAATGTCCTCGCAAATCGACTTCAAATATGAGCGCTCATCTTGTCGTATCCATCTCCGGCCACGGTTTCGGTCATGTCGCGCAGACCGCCCCCATCCTGAACGCCCTGAATATTCCGGGCCTGCGCATCACGGTGCGCTCATCCGCCCCCGAATCACACCTGCGGTCGCGTATTCAGGTGCCGTTCACACATTTGTCCAGTGTAGGCGACATTGGCATGGTGATGATCTCTCCGTTTGATGTCGATGTCGAAAAAAGCCGTGCTGCCTATCAGCGTTTTCATGACGACTGGCATGCACGTGTACGTGAAGAGGCAAAAATATTGAATGAACTTCGGGCCGATCTGGTGTTTTCCAACGTCGGATACCTGACGCTGGCGGGCGCGCAACAGGCGAAAATCCCTAATGCAGCACTGTGTTCGCTGAACTGGTCGGACATCTATAAACATTACTGCGGCGAGAGTGACATCACCCGCCAAATCCAGTCCAGCTACGCCGGTGCGGATGCTTTTCTGCGCACCACACCCGGCATGAAAATGGACGGACTGGCCAACGTAATCCCTGTCGAACCCATTGCGACGCTGGGCAAAAAACGGCGCGATGAACTCAACCATCACCTGAAATTATCACCGCATGAGAAACTGGTACTGGTCAGCATGGGCGGAATCGACAGCCGCGTCCCGATCGAAAACTGGCCGAGAATTAACGGCGTGCGTTATCTGGTGTCGGCTGGCTGGAAGACGGTGCATGCCGATGCCATTGTTTTTGACAGTTTACCCTTCAGCTTTAGTGATCTGCTGGCAAGCTGCGATCTGTTGCTTACCAAACCCGGCTATGGCAGTTTTGTGGAAGCCGCCTGTTGTGGTGTGCCCATACTCTATGTCAGCCGCCCGGACTGGCCGGAATCGCAAGCATTGGTAGACTGGCTGCAACAGCACGGCAGCTGCTGCGAAATCTCACATAACACATTGCTGGAAGGAGGAATAGCTCGTGAACTTGAACAGCTTTGGCGCAATAAGAGACCCGATATCATCCTACCGACAGGTGCCCAACAGGTTGCAAACTGGCTGACGAAAAAACTAGCCTGAATAAAAACGGGGCATCCGTTGCCGGATACCCCAATAAAATACAATGCTTCGACGTATTAATGCAGATGACCGCCTTCGTCATGTACATGCCCATGTTCCAGCTCTTCCTCTGTTGCAGCACGCACACCGGTCACCGTGCAATTAAACGTGACCGTTTTGCCGGCCAGCGGATGATTTCCGTCTACAGTCACTTCGTCCTCACCAACTTCAACCACCGTGTAGAGGATGAAATCTTCATCATCCGCCTCTTCAGGCGCACCCTCGAATTGCATGCCGACGGACACATCTGCCGGAAAAGCGCTGCGCGCTTCGACTTCGACCAGCTCATGTTCGTATTCACCAAATGCATCATCCGGTTGCAGCGTCACGCTGCAGGTGTCGCCAATTCTTTTGCCGTGCAGCGCTTCTTCCACCAGCGGAAAAATTCCATCGTAACCACCATGCAGATAACTGATCGGGTCTTCGACCTTTTCAAGTACTTCACCGCTCACATCAGCATTAATCAATTCATAACGCAGCGATACGACTGAGTTTTTTTCGATCTTCATTTAACTTCCCTTTAATAAAATTAAAATATTCCTGTACGCTGGCAAGTTTGAATAGGTTCACAACCTGCTCCAGAATAATGTCTAAACATTCATCGCAGCATTCTAAACTATTGTCGTACACACACTAATAATTTTTTATTACGCAGCCAATTCGAATTGGCCTTGTCTGACAATTCTCATCAAAGAACAGGATATATAAAAAACAGGCCGCGACGCGCACCTTCTGTCTATCGCGGGATTATAATACTCAGATGAAAAAAATATCCAACCTGCTCGGCGATCTTAGTATCGATGAATTTTTACGCGACTACTGGCAGAAAAAACCGCTGCTGATACGCGGCGCACTGCCTGACTTCAAGGGACTGCTCAACCCCGAACAACTGATATCTCTGGCCTGTACGGAAGAAGTGCAGTCGCGTCTGGTTACACAGCCGCACGGACAATTCGCGCTTGCGCAATCGCCCTTTTCAGCCAAGCATTTCAAGAACCTGAGCAAACATCCATGGACAGTACTGGTACAGGGAGTTAACCATCACCTGCCATCGGCAGCCAAGCTACTCAAAAAATTCGATTTCATTCCGCATGCGCGCCTTGATGACCTGATGGTCAGCTACGCTCCACGGGGAGGTGGCGTCGGACCTCATTTCGACCCCTACGATGTCTTTTTATTACAGGGCATGGGACACCGCCGCTGGCAAATTTCTACACAGTCTGACCGAACCCTGATCGAAGGCGCGCCTTTACGCATTCTTCAGGACTTCAAGGTTGAACAGGAATGGATACTGGCACCAGGCGACATGCTGTATCTGCCACCGCAATGCGCGCACAACGGCATCGCCGAAGACGATTGCATGACTTACTCAATCGGCTTTCGTACACCGGCTTATCAGGAACTTGCCGAACAATTCCTGGTATATTTACAAGATCGCATCTGCGTGGAAGGCATGTATGCCGATCCGGATCTGAACACGCAGCTACATCCCTCGGAAATTAGCGATGCCATGCTAAATCAGGTAGAAAATGCGATCAAACAGCCGGCGCGACGTCCGTTATCTGCCTGCCACCGAGACGCCGATCGCCCCGCTGCTCGACCACCTTGCTTTCGTCGACGATCGCCAGCACTGGGGCGCCAAGTTCCGCTTCGGCCTGTTTGCCATCGGCGACGAGGACATGCGGCTGATCGCACGGGCGATGGCGGCCGACCTTGTCGCGCTGGGTCTGGCATGAGCGTGCAGCCATCGGCGACCGGCGCCGCGGCCTAGAATTTGCCGATGCGCCGCGCCGACCGCCTGTTCCAGATCGTCCAGCTGATCCGGGGCCGCCGCCTGACCACGGCGGCATTGCTGGCGCAGCGGCTGGAAGTGTCCGAGCGCACGGTCTACCGCGATGTGGCCGACCTGCAGCACCAGGGCGTGCCGATCGAGGGCGAGGCCGGCGTCGGCTACCGGCTCGGACCCGGCTTCGACCTGCCGCCGCTGATGTTCAGCGAAGGCGAGGCCCAGGCCCTGGTCGCCGCCACGCGCCTGGCCCAGGCCTGGCTGGACCCGGAACTGGCACGCGACGCCGAGCCGGCGCTGGGCAAGATCCTGTCC
Organism: uncultured beta proteobacterium; assembly: GCA_963784505.1. GTDB lineage: Bacteria > Pseudomonadota > Gammaproteobacteria > Burkholderiales > Gallionellaceae > Gallionella. The sequence goes on from CAWASY010000106.1 coordinate 43,570, forward strand.
GCGCTGCCGCGCCGGACCCGCGCCGCCGCCGAGAGCCTGGCCGTGTATGCGCCGGCTTCGCGGTGGACCCGGCCATCGCGCAGCAGCTGCAGACGTTGCGCCAGGCGGTGCAGGCAGCGCCAGCAGCTGACGCTTCGACTACCGCGACGCGGCCGGCCAGGACAGCCAGCGCAGGGTGCGCCCGCTGGGCTGTTTCTTCTGGGGCAAGGTCTGGACCCTGGCCGCCTGGTGCGAGACACGCAGGCGTTTCGCAGCTTCCGGGTCGACCGCATCGGCGCCCTGCAGGTGACCGATCAGCTGTTCCGGCCCGAGGCGGGTCGCACACTGGCAGATTTTTTGCGCTCGGTGAGCCGCAATCAGGGGGCATGAGACCGCCGGGCCGCCCCAAGGGCGAATGCCGCAATGCGCAGCATGGAGGGTAGTCCAGTGAGCCGCCGGGCCCGTCAGTCGCCGCTGCCGTTCGCGTCGCGCCGCAGTGGCGTCACCACGCCGTAAGGCCCCGTCTTGCGACTGGCCAGCTTGCGCGCCGGGCGGCCCAGGTGGAATCCCTGCACATAGTCGACGCCGAGCACACGCAACGCGTCCAGCGTGGCTGCATCCTCGACACACTCGGCAACCGTCGTCTTGTTCAGGCTGCGGGCGATCTTGATCAGCGAGGCCACGACCAGTTCATTGCTCGGGTCCGACGTAAGGTCGCGGATGAAACTGCCATCGATCTTGATACCGTCGACCTCGAGCAGCTTGAGGTGGGCAAACGAGCTGAAACCACTGCCGAAATCGTCCAGGTGCACCGCGCAGCCGACGCTGCGCAGCGCAGCGATCATCGGCCGGGCGGAAACCAGGTCACCCATGGCGGCAGTCTCGGTCAGCTCGATATGCAGGCGCCGCGGATCGATGTCGCTACGCTGCAAGGCATCACGCAGGAAATCCGCGAAACCGGGGTCGTCGAGCGAACGCGCCGACAGGTTGGCCGCGATACACACCGATGGCGGGCTTTGCGCGAGCTTGTCGATACAGGCCTGGAACACCCAGCGATCGATCTCGCGAATCTTGCCGCTGCGCTCGGCATACGGCACGAAAGACGTCGGACCGATCAGCTGCGTTGCGTCGTCCTCGTCGACCATACGCACCAGCGCCTCGTAGTAGACC
>CAWASY010000107.1:0-8039 GCA_963784505.1 uncultured beta proteobacterium
CTGAAATAACGCAACTGGCTGGCTCTGGGGCCTTCGTCCACTTTCTGTATCGGCGTGGCTGCCATTTTTCCCCATGAGGGTGTTGCATTGACTTTTTTTAGAATATCAGCGGCCAGTTGTTTCTGGCTGTTGCTTCGAATATGGATCCACAGTCGGGCGGGATTGAGTTGTTGTTGCAGGGGCGGGAGCGACTGTTGATAAGCTGCGGTGGCATCCATCACATTTTGATTGATCAGTTCCTTTAATGGCATTGCGGCACAGGCCTGATGCGAGATCAGTGCGGCTGTAATCAATAACAGGAATTTCATGGCATGACCTTTCCGCAAACATTCCGTGCAAGTTCGTCCCTGACTTGGGTGATTTGAGCGGCGTTAATCTTCATATCGTTTCGCTTGTCGGCCAGATCGGATCTGAGTTGTTCGAATTCCTGATGCATGGCAGGCGACAGCGGCAGCGCATTCGTTCCGTTTTCAGGTGCCGTGGAGAGCCGTTTTCCAAGGTCGGCTATCTGTTTTTCGAATTCCTGATTCCTGATCTGCAACTGGGTCAGTTTCATATATCCCTCCAGCAGGCAGTGAACTGAAGATAATTCAGCCTTCAAATCCGACTTGTTTGGAAATTCTGACTCAATCCAAAAAAATCCGCCGAGGAAAAATACGATGATTGCAATCAGCTCCTTGTACTGGTTTAGCTTTTCCAGCATTTGTATTTCCTCTTACGATAAAATTAGGGGCAAAGATTCTGCTAACATGGACACGAACAGATTAAAAAGCGGCCTGTGAACAGCGTTTAATTCTGCGTTTCCGGACTCAGGGCCGCAATCGCCTCAATCACCAGGGTGTCCCATAAGGGGTTCCGCCAGAAATCTCGATAACGCCAGAGCTGTCGCAGCAGCGCCGTGATCGGCGTGCGATCGTGGTCTTCCAGGCGAAGCAGCTCATCGATATATTTCCCAATCTGTTTTTGTAATGCGTCCTTGTTGTCGGGGTCATAAACACACCCCAACAGGCTTAATTCAACCAGATCAGTCAGCGCATAGGCTGCGCGCGGGGTTTCGCGTTCGCTTTCTCCCAGACGAATTGCGATATACCACCAGTCTTTCGGGGGGATGCCAAAGGGGGTGCGCGCATGGGTGGTCTTCGTGTCGATAATGGCATTCATGGCAAGATACTGGGTGATAGGCCAGTTGGAACTCGAATCGGCCTCAATGGCCTGGTGATAGTAATTGCGGCTCGCCTGATAGGCATCCAGATAACGATGGTCTTCCGAGCGGCTACGATTGACGACCCAGCAGGCAATTCCCAGCCGCTTTTCGCAAGCACCGCTCATGCCAAGCGGATAGGCGGCGGCGGGATTCAGGCGTAGCTGGTTATCGACCGGGCGCTCGCTACGCCAGCGCGCGAGGGTGTCGCGCATGTTGACGCTTAAACTGCACAGTTCGTCGATTGCGGCGGCAGTCGGCGGTTGCTGATCATTTAGCCGGTTAACGGCGAAAAGGTCGTCGAGCCGGTTCAGTTGCACCGCAAGTTTGCTGCGCATCTGGCGGTCGCGGAACTGTTCGATCTGATGCTCGAAATCGGCGGTCAGGGTGGCATAGGCAACGATGCTGGCCCAGTCATGGGTGTTCGGGCAGTCGGTGCGTAGTCGCCGGCGCAGGCTATAGAGTACCCAGCGGGGATCTTCACCCGCCAGAAGGCCGCGAAACAGTTCGCGCACCGCTAGCGTGGAGGCGCTCATCCAGAGTGGAAATTGCGAGGCGACAACCCAGGGGATGCCCGCGTTGTGCAGTTCATGGGCGATGCTGCCGCCCGGCGTGATCACCGATTCGATGTTGCCTGAATCGCAGGTGGCCAGCGAGACTACGGTCGGGATGAACTGGATCGTACCGGATGCGCTCTTTCCTGTCAGTGCGATGGCCAGGCTCTCGCCATCGACAACTTCCCACAGACTCTTGTCATTCTCGCGGCACAGCGCCACGCCGTAACGATTGTCTCCCGCGTTCTTGAACGCTGCGCCGTGGGCCAAAATATGAATATGGGTATAGTTTTCCTGGCTGCAATGATCGCGTATTTGTTGCAGGCTGGCATCGGGCAATACCGTCAGAAGTTTCTTGATCTCCTTTAACTTGTCCTGCGGATCTTCCTTGATCTTTACCCATGGCGCTATCGCGTCGCGTATCGCCTTCAGATGTTCTTCCGCCGGAACGGATGCCATGCCTGGAGGTGATGCAAAGGCGAACAGGATTTTGGGTGGCTGGTTCCACGCTAACGGCAGCATGCGACCGCGACGGATTTCCCGGGTAACGGTGACAGGCGTGTGTGACTGGAGAAATAAGGGCGAGCCGCTGCCGGGAAATCCTGCTGGCGAGATCGCCGTCTCGAACGGCACCATGCCCAACTCGCTGGCTGACAAGGACAGGCGAAGATGAACCAGTTTGCCGCCTTCGCAGCGTATCCGGCTCAGTTCTGCGAGGAAAGCCGGGATTTCTCCCAGCACATCCCCAAGTATTTTGCCCATCTCATGCAATTCGGCCTGCCGTTGGGCAATCTGTGCGCCGGATGCCGTACCCGTTTCCAGTTCGTAGCGCAGGCGCTGGATGCGTATCATCAGTTGCTGCTGTTCAAAGGGTAGATGCACGCTGACCGGACTGTCGCCGCCACAAAGCGCGACATAGCTGGTCAAGGGCGAGATCAGTTGATTGTGGGCAGGACCGGGACGTACCAGTTCGAGCACAACATCGTGTATCTGTTTCATGTCATTGCCTTGTAAAGGTTTGCAGTGCGACAGGCGTCTGTGTGCCGTCGTCTGTAATTCTGTTCAGGCGCCCAACGGTTTTGCCATTTTCCAGACTGACCGATACCGACGTGGTCTGATCCAGCAGCAGCGGCGCGCCGTTGAAGGTGGCTGCATCGATTGCGGCCATTCGTCCGTTTTCAAGTACGTCATAGACAGGTTTAAACGATTGTTGGCTGGCGAGCATGGCATCGGTGAAGCGCATCAGGCGTATCCAGGTGCCGCAGTTGAAGTAGTAGCGGCCTGAACCCATGTCGATGGCGCGGGCAAGATGAGTATGGCCGGTGATGGTGATGTCGATGCTGCTGCCCAGTTTGGCGGTCACTTCCTTGAACGTGTCATCCCTGTCATCAAGGGCAAAGGTTTGATCCCCTTTTAACCAGTCCTGCAGGGCGCGGCGCAACGCTTCGTCGCGGCTGATGCTACTGATCCAGCCGGTTAAGCGATCCCAGATGAGCTGGCCTACGCCCAGCGGAGCATCTCCCATGGGTTTTGCCGTGAGAATTGATTGCGGCGATGTTTCCAGCGCCAGTAGCATATCGTCGCCGGTTCGACCTGAACCTGCCACGGCATATTTCATGCTGTCCAGTACATTAGGGCCAAGCAGTGATTCGAGTGAGGGCGTGATAGGGGTTCCCGCTATTTGCAGCGAGTCGGCGGACAGACGCTGATCGAGCTGTTGCGAACCGATTACCTTTGCACCTACGATGGCGGGCAGTTTATTGATTTTTTCCAGCTGCGAAGGATCGAGGGCAAGCAGTGTGCCGATGGCGGCGGAATTTTCGGGTTTGAGCAGGTCGATCCAGGCATATTTTTTCTTGACGCTATTCATCACGTCCTTGACCATGCGCGTGCCCGCGTTGGGTGTCCATTCATCGCGACCGAGTGAGCGTCCGGAGTTGATGCGCCTTGCGACCCTCGACAAATCCTCGTAACGATTGAAGTTCCAGGCATCGACCTCGTTGCCGTGCGTGCAGAACAGCCTTGAATTGCCGACCAGGCAACTGTATCCGGCACCCATGGTCGAAAACTCGAGGCGGGATTTTGTCAGGCTGTCGCCACCGCTCAAGCGTTCGATGATCAGTCTTTGCACGAGGGGGAAGGCGAGTTCGATGTCGTGATTGCCGATTATGATGATTAGTGTGCGATTGTCGGTATGCACAAAGTCGTGCAGTGCATCCCAAATGGGAGAGAAGGCTTTATCCTCCATGATGCGGTTAACGATGGACGCTGCCTCGTCCACCGCCACATAACCTGAAATGTCTTCGGCGAGCGTGTCGATCACATCGCCATTGAGCACCAGCGCGACGCGTTCTTCTGGACGTTGTGCGGCTACCCAGAGTATGAAGTTTGTCAGACGGATCGTTTCGCGCAGAATCTGGAAGCCTGGCATCCCGCCCATGTGGATGTCGGAAATGACATGAATTTCTTCAAATACGGGTAAGCCGTTCATAGCACCTCCATCGTTAACACACCATGCTCATTCAGCAAATCTGCCTGTGACAGGGTGAGTGATGAAGTGGAATCCTGCGCCAGGGTTCCCTTAAAAACAATATGCCTAATAGCCTATGCAAAATGGCCTAATTACCGAGGGATAAGCTGAATTTTCAGAGGTATGAAGTGCGAGGTCGGCAATTCGGGTGGGAGACGGCAGGGTTTACATGCGCCAGACCAGCAGGGTGGAATGATGCAGGTCGTCAATATCTATTATTTCGTTTGGCGACTGGTCTGGAATCGAAAAAGTGCTGCTGATGAAAACTGAGCCTGGTTTCATCTCGGCGCTTGCCTTGTGCCAGAGTCGCTCCATGGGTACTGGGGATAAATAGGCGAAAACCACATCGTACTGTGACAGATCGCAGTCCCATAAACTTCCCCAATGCACCTCGCAGTTCCGATACCGACGGGTGCGTAGCCAGCTCCAGAATAGCGGCAGCGGGGCGGATTCCACACCCGAGTAGTAACCATCCGGGCGCATTTTCGCCAGGTGAGTCAATACGCCGCCCAGACCCGATCCCAGGTCGATGAAAGTCAATGGTTTGTCAGTCTGGGCGGCTGGCAGCAATGCGTCTAGCGCAACCCAGACTTTGTTGCTGGAAAGATAAAGCGGAACCTGGGTGCGAAAAGTGCTCCAGTACACGAGCAGCATGATCAGAAAGGCGGCAAGAAAGTAGCCGGGCGGAATGTTGATGTTCAGCATCAGCACCAGTGCGGGAGCGAACAGCAGTTGGATGTACAGCCACCAGCGCGCAAGGCATGCAACGCGACTCAGTATCGTCGCGATCAGACCGCACAGCAGCGCAAAGGTGAGCGGGTCGAGTTGCAAGTCGAACAGGCGAATGCACGATAGCATGAGCGCGACGGCGAGCGCTTGCAGCAGTAGCGCGATGACCGAAGGTGGCAGCCTTGAGAGCAGGTTTGACAATGGATGGTTAATCAGCGCACCAGTCCTGCTTCAACCTCATGTCGTTTTGCGCTGCCAGCCAGTTTTTCGACCAGGAACAGCGCGAAATCCATCGCAGTGCCCGGGCCGCGCGAGGTGATGAGGTGGTCATCCTCAACGATGGCGGCGGTCTGTACATGGACTTCGGCAAAACCATCGAGGCTGGTCGGATAGCAGGTTGCCCTTTTGCCATCGAGCAATCCCGCAATGGCAAGTACGGATGGTGCTGCGCAGATGGCGGCTACATATTTCCCCTGGTGTGACATTTGCCGCACTATTTTGATGACGCGTGCGTCGGTCTGCAGATGGCGGGTGCCTGGCTGTCCGCCGGGTAGAATAATCATGTCGAATTCGTCATGAAGCACGGCGTCCAGCGTCGTGTCAGGTACGATGGTGATCGACCGACTGCCGCGTAATGCGCCGGGAGTCAGTCCTGCCAGCGTGACTGCGACACCTGCGCGGCGCAGGATGTTGATCATGGTGACGGCTTCCAATTCTTCACTGCCTTCAGCGAACAATACCAGTGCGCTTTTCATGATTTTCTTCCCAGGTTGTAGGCTTCAATGAGCGCACGCTGCAACGGCTGGTTTGCACTCAGGTCGGTAATGCCCAGTTCGCGGGTTGCAATGGTTTGCAGCAGCACATCCGTTTTTGCACTATGCCAGTTGTCTGCCAGCAGGAACGGATCAAATTCATCATTCACCAAGTGGTCGGCAGCCGATCCTTGCGGGTTGGAGAATTTGATTTCCGCAGCCTCCATCACCTCGTACAAATACGAGTAGGTATCGACATGATGCTGTCTTGCCAGAAGGGCGTGCAGCGAAGGCATTTCATCGAACTGGCACAGCAGCGCGTCCAGATCGATACAGCTTGCGTAGCTGTAGTCTTCGCCTTTGAAGGAAAATGACACACGGGCATCAATGCTGTTCATGGCTTTAGTCGCGGAAATTCTGATATTGCAGCGGGAAATCGGTAATGTTCTTTTTAGTAAAAGCGATGGCTTCCTGCAGATTATCGCGATCCTTGCCGGTCACGCGCACGGTGTCGCCCTGTATGCTGGCCTGCACCTTGATCTTGCTGTCCTTGATCAGCCTGACGATTTTTTTTGCCAGTTCGATTTCAACGCCCACCTTGACTTCGCATTCGCGTTTGACCTTGTTGCCGCTGACTTTTTCGATCTTGTCGGAAATTTCCAGGCATTTGATGTCCACGCCGCGTTTGGTCAGTTTGCCGTTGAGAATGTCCTGCGCCTGTTCAAGCTGGAAGTCGTTGTCGGCCCACACGGTGAGTTTCAACTCGGCCTGCTCGACGCGCACGTCCGAACCTTTGAAATCGAAGCGAGTGGAAACTTCCTTGTTGGTCTGCTCGACCGCATTTTTGACTTCGGTCTTGTCTACTTCCGATACGATGTCGAATGATGGCATGGTGATTATCCCTGATAAACTTATGCGAAATGGCAAACGTAGTGGTACGGCTCGGTTACTTCGATGTCAAAGCTGGAATTGCCAGGTACCGTGAAGGACTGTCCGGCACTGCAAGTTTGCCAGTCTGCCCCTTTGAGTCTGTAGCGGCAGGTGCCGGCGACTGTTTCCATGATTTCCGCCACTCCGGTGTTGAAGGTGAGCGTAGCGGGTTGAATCACACCGATGGACTTTTTCGTGCCATCGGCAAACAGCACCGAGTGCGACACGCATTTTCCGTCGAAATAGACATTGCCCTGTTTGACTACGCTGACATTATCGAATTGAGACATAGTGTTCCTTATTTTGTGGGTTCAATGGCTTTGACGCCTTTTTTGTAGGTGCTGTAAAGATAAATCGGGATACCCAGATCGCCTAGTTGATGTTCGATCAGTGGTTTGACACTCTCCCATTCCAGGCCCGAAATACCGCAGGCCAGACGGGGCAGGGCGATGCTTGCAACTTTTTCCTTCTGTATGAAGGCGCGTAAGGCATGCAGCGCATGATTGACGTGGCTCAGGCTGGCATCTCCCGGATGGCTGCCGTGATTGTAAGCGGCATCCCGCGTAAACAGGCTGATGATATGCCGTCCGTCAGGGCTGGTCCAGTTCCATAGTGTGCCGGACTTGGGGTGTTTGGTCTGGCAATGGTGGCGAAATTCCTTGTACATCAAAGGCATGCGTTCGCGCAGTTGCAAAGCCAGGCCATGCGAAAAATCATCGTTGGGCGCGACACCCTGTGCGATGACTTTCGCACTGCTGTAAAGCAAATCACCGCTCAACTCATGAATCACAGCATTCCCCGTGAAAACGTTTATTTTTTCTGGTGCAGTTTGGATGCGATGCGCAGGCGCAACGCGTTCAGTTTGATAAAGCCTGCTGCATCCTTCTGGTCATACGCGCCCTTGTCATCCTCGAAAGTGGCGATGGTCGGATCAAACAGCGAGTCCGTTTTTGAGTCGCGGCCCACCACGATCACGTTGCCCTTGTACAATTTTACGCGCACCCAGCCATTTACGTTCAGTTGAGTCTGATCGATCAGTGTTTGCAGCGCCAGACGTTCCGGTGCCCACCAGTAGCCGTTGTAAATCATTGACGCATAGCGCGGCATTAAATCATCCTTCAGGTGCGCGACTTCACGATCCAGCGTGATGGATTCGATCGCGCGGTGGGCTTTGAGCATGATGGTGCCGCCGGGGGTTTCGTAGCAGCCGCGCGACTTCATGCCGACATAACGGTTTTCGACCAAGTCAAGGCGACCGATGCCGTGTTTGCCGCCCAGTTCGTTGAGTTTGGTCAGTATTTGCGCCGGTGTCAGAATTGTGCCGTTGAGGGCTACGATGTCAC
>CAWASY010000108.1:0-9703 GCA_963784505.1 uncultured beta proteobacterium
TGAAGGAAGCCGAAGAAGTGGTCAAGTCGGATGACAAGGATGCGATCGAAGCCAAATCCGAAACACTGGCTACCGCCGCCCAGAAGCTAGGCGAAAAAATGTATGCAGCCGAGCAGGCCAAGTCTGCAGAAGCCGGGGCTGGCCAGACCCACAGCGAACCTGCCAAAAAGGATGAAGGTGATGTCGTTGATGCCGAATTCACCGAAGTAAAGGACAAGAAGTAATGTTCTGGTGAGTGGGAAGTAGGGAACGGGTAGTGGAAAAACCACTTCCTCCCCCTACTTCCCGCTTTCCACTCCCTACTCCCCAAGAAAATGAGCAAAAAAGACTATTACGAAGTGCTGGGCATCAATCGCGATGCCGCAGACGATGAGATTAAAAAAGCTTATCGCAAGCTGGCGATGAAGCATCACCCTGACCGAAATCCGGACAATCCCAAGGCAGAGGAACATTTCAAGGAGGCCAAGGAAGCGTACGAAACGCTATCGGATGGACAAAAGCGCGCTGCCTACGATCAGTATGGTCATGCCGCCTTTGAAGCGGGTGGCATGGGCGGTGGCAGTCCATTCGGCGCAGGCGGAGCGGGCGCACAAGGATTTGATTTTTCTGATATTTTCGGCGACATCTTCGGCGGTGGCAGAGGCGGCGGTGGGCGCAGCAATGTGCAACGCGGTGCTGACCTGCGCTACAACCTGGAGATTACGCTGGAACAGGCTGCACGCGGCACCGAGACGCAAATCCGCGTCCCTACCATGGATGAGTGCGATATCTGTCACGGCTCGGGCGCAAAACCCGGCACCAGTCCGACCACCTGTACGACTTGCGGCGGTCACGGTCAGGTGCGCATGCAACAAGGCTTCTTCTCCATCCAGCAGGCCTGTCCGCGCTGTCACGGCAACGGCAAGATGATCTCCTCACCCTGCAAGCCCTGCAACGGTAGCGGCCGCATCAAGAAACACAAGACGCTGGCTGTCAAGATTCCACCGGGCGTAGACAACGATGATCGCATCCGCTTGTCTGGCGAAGGTGAGCATGGCGCAAACGGCGGACCAACCGGCGATCTGTATGTGGTCGTCCACGTCAAGCCGCATGCGGTATTCCAGCGCGACCATAACGATCTGCACTGTGAAATGCCCATCAGTTTCACGACCGCAGCGCTGGGGGGTGAAATCGAGATCCCAACCCTGGACGGCAAAGCCGCCATCAAAATCCCTGCCGAGAGTCAAAGTGGCAAGGTGTTCCGGCTAAGAGGAAAGGGCATCAAGGGTGTGCGCAGTACAACCCACGGCGACTTGCATTGCCATGTCATTGTGGAAACACCGGTCAACCTGACGGCACGCCAGATTGAACTGCTGCGCGAGTTCGAGGGCATCAACGATCTGAACAGTGCGCATCACAACCCGAAAGCAAAATCCTGGATGAACAAGGTCAAGGACTTCTTCGGTCAGTAAACCAGCAGTTCTGCACGCGCCCCCATACCGCAAGGTATCGGGGGCATTTTTTGACCCGGATAATCACGCCCCGTCGGTAGCATACTCACCATTCGAAGCATGAACAGGCTGTTATCGCCAGCTCAGTATTAAACAGGCCGTTCAACCCTCCCTGCTCTTCCTGATCAACTCATGAGCCAGTTGAATTTCCTTGGCCTGCTCTGTGGCCATGGCGATCATGTCTGCCGGCATTCCCTGCCCGATCAGCTTGTCCGGATGATGCTGGCTCATCAACTTACGATAGGCGCGCTTGATTTCGGCATCCGTAGCATCCCTTGTGACGCCCAGCGCCTTGTAGGCATCCTCCAGTGCAGCCTCGGCACTGGCAGCACCGCCTGCAAAATGGGTTTGATTGAGCACCCGGTCCAGCAATTGTCTGAACTCGACTTCGCTGTATCCCAGACGAGATGCGATATCGTTAAGCAACACCTCTTCCGCCGGATGCATATGTCCGTCGGCGAATGCCATCACAATCAAAGACACCAGCAACATCTGTCTTAGATCCCGGGTATGCCCGCAAATGGTCATGAAGCGCTGGCAAGTGGGCGCAATATCAAAATCGGCTGCCGTACCCTGCTTGAACCAGACGATCGCCTGCTGACGGTGTTCAGACGTCATGCCCAACTTTTGCATGAACTGTTCAACGTGATCAATTTCATCGCGTGATACCACGCCATCTGCTTTGGCCAGCTTACCCATGCAAATGAAGACCGTTTCCAGGAACACACCCTGACGCAAGGCATTTTGCAACGGATTAATCGCGCCAGCCCCCAATGTGCGCAGGCGGTCAAAAAAGGAACCCACAAACAGGCCCAGCAGCGCGCCAAAAAATCCAAAAAAATACAAACCAGCAATAAAACCAATGAACTTGAACACGGGAACTCCAGAAATTTAGGGGCATAGCCAGCGAAAAAACCAGCGACATCAGGATTGCAGCCGCAAAAATCATGCAAACCGCAACATTAAAGATGAGCGATACATTATATACCGCCCGGAATCAATTTCAGCCAGCCGGCAGCGCGACAACAAGGCTCAAATGGATAAGCTGCGACAGGCATTCGCCAGATTGTCCGAGAAAGTCTCGATGGGCATATCGCGGCAGTGTACCAACGTCACTGTCCAGTTCCGCTGATCGAAGCCAACCAGTTCATTGAACACGACAGGCTGCAAACAGTCTGACTCCTCGCCGTGGATTTCCACGCCCATGCCGTCGAGCACCATTTCGACCCGATCGATGTGCAGATATTGCAGGGGATGTTTCAGCACCGTCTCAAAGTCCGCAGGATAATTATCCAAGGACAGCGAATTGCCAATAATCTGTAAATCTGACAGCGTTTGCTTCAAACGTACTGCCAGATCGGGGCGACTGGTGGCATCGGCCAAGTGCAATTGTGCCAGCAGCCTGTCCCTGTCCAGTAACTTGTCCTGTTTTTCGTGCTTACGTGCATTGATACGTTGCGCCACTTGGCTTACCAGCGTGTCAAAAAATTGCCAGGTCATATCTTCCCTGCACTGATCTTCAGTAGCTGCAGGATAGTCCAGAGTATGACTGGTAAAATAAACAACATTTTGCGGCACATCCCGCTGCATGACTTCACCGGACAACGTCATCCCCAGCATGCTTTTATGCATTCTTCTCATGCCCATCAACGCATATATTTCCGTATTTTCGGGATAGTCCTGGCGATACACCTGTATCGCGTGGCTGCGACACAAGGCTTCCGTAACAAAATCCTGTGAAGGAAGAATGGCATGGACATAGGCATTCTTGGCGAACGAACCGTTACTGATTTCAACCGGACCGGGAACCCCGAATGCCAGCCTGCGCGCATAGTCCAGCGCTGCTGCCACCGATACCAGGTAGCGATCCGGATAAGCGCCCGTCTGCCTGAGCAAAGGATCAACCGCATCAATGGCTCGATCGAGCGCCATTCGCAAACCTGCCGCTTCCTTCGCATCCTGCATGCCAAACAAATGTCTGAATATACTCATAATTCCACTCTCATTTATACGAAGCAATGCGCAGCTTGTTCCATTTAATCATGAAAGCCGCCAATTCCAGCGAGAAGAGATTGACCACGCGCTTCGGGTCGAAGTTGATAGCGCTAGTGATATTAGCCACGCGTGGCCCCTCACGCACAAAGTTGATTTTCATATTCGACTCCCCTTGAAAATGCCAGATTCGCTTGAACAGGCTTGAACCTGACGACACCTCTGAACTATGATGAACAGCCAATCATCAGGATACCATCATGAGAATGAAAAAAACCAGTTCCGGCAAGCTGCGCGGCATCGGCTATGACGCAAGAACGAGGATATTACAGGTACTGCTGGACGATGGCACACAGCTCCAGTATAGCGGCGTGGGTGAGGAAATCTGGCGTCGATTGAGCAACTCCGGGGCTGCCTGGAGTTTCTATCGCGACAACATAGCGGAAGAATTCAGCGCCAAACACGTATCAAAAACAGCGCCTGCCGCAAAAAATCCGCTCGACGATCTGTTCCAATAACCTTATCCACTCGCATGAAAAAATGAAATATCGACACTACAAGGGCAACCTCTACCAAATCTTGTGCGAAGCGCGTCTGGAATCCGAACCCGATACGCTCATGATTATCTATCAGGCACAAAGCGGGGAAATATGGGCACGGCCGAAACAGGCATTTTTCGAGACCGTGCTGCACGAAGGCCAGACCGTGCCGCGATTCTCGCCGATCAACTAGGTTTTCTTGCCGATCCAGATATTGTGCCGGTTGCCGCGACGCGATGCGTGCGAGCCGACGCGCTGCTCACTCACTTCGAAACCCGATTTTTTCATGCGCTGGGTGAATGCGGTATCGGTACTTGCCGACCAAACTGTGAGAATGCCACCCACCTTTAGCGCATCACGCGCACGCGCAAGGCCGCGTGTACTGTACAGCGCATCATTATCATCATGCGTAAACGAGCTCGGGCCGTTATCCACATCCAGCATGATCGCATCGAAACTGTTCCTATTTTCCAACATCACCCGCGCCACATCCTGCTCCAGCACCTGAACCCTGGCATCGTCGAGCGGAAAATTTGCCAGTTGCCCCAGGTAATCCCGGTTCCAGCGCACAACTGCGGGTATTAACTCGGACACCATCACGGTAGCTGCCCCATTGCTGTGGGCGAGCACGGCAGCCAATGTAAAACCCATGCCCAGCCCACCTACCAGCAGATGGGGATTTTCCCATCCCGCTATCATTTGACAGGCGATTTGTGCGAGTACCTCTTCCGAATGGTGCGCGCGACTGTTCATCAACTCGCCCGCCTTGTCCACGCGTATGGAGAATTCCTCGCCACGCTGGTAGAGCTTGAGCGTCGTGCCATTCCAGAGCGCCGTGTCTATCAGTTGATAGGGGATCAAGGGTTTGTCATTGGATTTTATATTTCAGGCAATGCAGGTTCGGATCAAACAAGTTCACCCCACAGATCGTGCGTATCCGAATCGGTAATGATGACTTCGACCATATCACCGACATTCAGATGCTGTCCGTCGTTGATATAAACCTGTCCGTCAATCTCGGGGGCATCGGCAAAACTTCGCGCAATCGCCCCTTCTTCATCCACTTCATCAACCAGCACCTTCATGGTCTTACCGATCTTGAGTTTCAGGCGTTCCTCGCTGATTTCCTCCTGCAACATCATCAGACGCGCAAGACGCTCCTCCTGCACCTCGGGGGAAATATGATCAGGTAGATCGTTGGCCGTCGCGCCTTCAACAGGCGAATAGGCAAATGCACCGACACGATCGAGCTGCGCTTCTTCGATGAAATCGAGCAACTCCTCGAACTCTTCTTCCGTTTCGCCAGGGAATCCAACGATAAACGTACTACGCAGGGTCAACTCGGGGCAGATTTCGCGCCACTGTTTGATACGCGCGAGCACATTGTCCGAGTTACCGGGGCGTTTCATTAATTTGAGAATTCGCTGGTTGGCATGCTGAAAGGGAATGTCAAGATAGGGCAGTATCTTGCCCTGTGCCATCAATGGAATCACCTCATCCACATGCGGATAAGGGTAGACGTAGTGCATGCGCACCCACACACCCAAGGTGCCTAGCGCCACCGCCAACTCGGTCATGCGCGTCCTTAATGGCCTGCCGCCCCAGAATCCGGTGCGATATTTCACATCCACGCCGTACGCGCTGGTGTCCTGTGAAATCACCAACAGTTCCTTCACGCCCGAATTGACCAGACTTTCCGCCTCGGCCATCACATCGCCCACGGGTCGGCTGACCAGATCGCCACGCATGCTGGGGATAATGCAGAAAGTGCAGCGGTGATTGCAGCCTTCGGATATCTTCAGATAGGCGTAATGTTTCGGGGTCAACCGGATACCCTGCGGCGGCACTAAATCGGTGTATGGGTCATGTGGTTTGGGCAGATGCTGATGCACCGCTTCCATTACCTCATCGGTCGCATGCGGGCCGGTGACTGCGAGTACCCTGGGATGCGCATTTTTGACCACATCACCCTTCGCACCCAGACAGCCGGTGACGATGACTTTACCATTTTCGCTCAGGGCCTCGCCGATTGCATCCAGGGATTCTTCCACCGCGCTGTCGATAAAGCCGCAGGTATTGACCACCACCAGATCCGCGTCCCTGTAGGTATCTGAAATCAGATACCCCTCGGCACGCAATCGGGTGAGAATGTGCTCTGAATCCACCGTCGCCTTGGGACAACCCAACGAGACAAAGCCGACTTTCGGAATAATAGTGTTCATTTTAAACTTTCAAAATCAGGCGCCAACCACAAGGTTGACAATAAAAATGGAGGATACACCCAGCACGATCAGGGAAACCTGTTCGATCGTATCGCGCAATCGGGTGCGCTGGTGCAATCCGGGAATCAGATCGGCAACGGCCACATAGATCATGCTCGCGGCGGCCAGCGCCAGCAGGTAGGGGACTGCAAACTGCATCGACTGCAAGGCAAAATAAGCCAGCACGCCGCCAACTAGCGTCGCCAGACTGGAAATGAGATTGAACATCAATGCCTGCACCTTGCTGTAGCCAGAATGCAACAGGATCATGAAATCTCCGACTTCCTGCGGGATCTCGTGCGCGATGATGGCCAGCGCCGTGACCACACCCAGATGTATATCGGTCATGAATGCGGCAGCGATGATCACGCCGTCCACAAAATTATGGAAGGTGTCACCCACCATGATCATCATGCCGCTGCGGTCATGCGGATGCGATGGATTTTTCTCATGTGGCTCATGCACCTCACAATGATCGTGGTGACAATGGCGCCACAGCAGCAATTTTTCCAGTGTAAAAAACAACAGGATACCGAACAACAATGTGCCGCTGAGCACTGCGCCATTGGTGGTCAGCTTGATCGCTTCAGGCAGAATATCGAGAAATACCGCACCCAGCAACGCGCCGATTGCATAACTGACCAGCGCATTGACCCAGTGGCTGCGAGCATTCAGCGCAAACAGTGCAGCACACAACACACTCAACGCGCCACCTAACAGGCTGGCCGCGACAATCCACAACAAAACACTCATGGAATACAATCAGGAATTCAAGGCCGGCGATTATAGCGGATTGTAGCGCAATCAGTTCCACAACTCATGCCGTCCTCTGCGTGATAGCATTCGATCCCCTTTGCATTTTTGGAACGCTCATGAATACGCTACCCGTTTTTTCAGCCCTCGAAGCCCGCGTACTGGGCGTACTGATCGAAAAGGAAAAAACCGTACCGGACACCTACCCGCTATCAGTGAACACACTCACGCTGGGCTGCAATCAAAAGACCGCGCGCGACCCGGTTATGTCTGCCACGGATGCTGAAATATTGGCGGCAATCGACAGCCTTAAGCACCATGCCTTAATCGTCGAATCGAGCGGCGGACGGGTGATGCGCTATGCCCATAATGCCAAGCGCGTATTTAAACTACCCGAACAATCGATCATGTTACTGGCGGTACTCATGTTGCGCGGTCCGCAAACTGCCGGTGAACTCCGCACCAATTGCGACCGACTCTATTCCTTTGGCGACATCTCATCGGTCGACGCATTCCTCGAAGAGCTGTCCGACACGGCAATACCCTGGGTGATCAAGCTACCCAAACTGCCAGGTTCGCGCGAACACCGCTGGACGCACTTATTGTGTGGCGAAGTGGATATTAAGGCGCTGCAAACCAGTCCGACTGTCGCGCACCGCCATCAGGATACCGGCGAAATAGCCGAACTACAGGCCGACATTACCAGACTGAATGAAGAGGTCGCAGAACTACGCGCCATGATTGAAAAGATGCGGGCAGCACTGGGCATGTAAAAGAACAACCATTAACGTGGAATTCGCATAGCGAACGTTTTCACCCTCCCCCGCAGCGCGGGGGAGGGTTGGGGAGAGGGAAACGGGCACGGTGAATTTCATAATCAGGGGTGAATCGCCATCAAATCATGACCGTTAGTTTAAGTCGCCCGGTGTTGATGCTTTATTTGCAAAATAACGCGGTTATGCTGCAAAGTTCAGGGCGAAGAAAAGGGGGGCGAAGCCCCCCTGATACACTGCCAATTTCCCCGATCAAACTTATACAAAAAAGCCTCTCAAAGTCACTACGCTATCGAGAAAAACTCTCTGACCGAGTATAACCATCCCCTTGCGCGGCTCACTTTTCCTGACAGCTACACTCATGTAACCAATGGGGCGGCAAACTGCTCAGTAAAAAAGTGAATGCCAGATTAGGCGAAATTCTTTGCAACAAAATCCCAGTTGGCCAGATTGTTCATAAAAGTCTCAAGGAACTTGGGGCGCGCATTGCGGTAATCGATGTAGTAGGCATGCTCCCACACATCCACGCACAGCAAACGGGTATCAGCTGTGGTCAGCGGTGTGCCTGCTGCGCCCATATTGACGATATCCAGTGTACCGTCGGCCTTTTTGACCAGCCATGTCCAGCCGGAGCCAAAATTACCCGCAGCTGATGTCTGAAATGCCGTCTTGAATGCATCGAAACTGCCCCACTTGGTATTGATCGCATCGGCGAGTGCGCCAGCCGGTGCACCGCCGCCAGCAGGCTTCATACAGGTCCAGAAGAAGGAATGGTTGGAAACCTGTGCTGCATTGTTGTAGATGCCGCCGACAGGCGCTTTCTTGATGATGGAGTCAAGATCAAGTGCTTCGTATTCGGTGCCCTTGATCAGATTATTCAGATTGGTCACATAAGCCTGATGATGCTTGGCATAGTGATATTCAAAAGTCTCTTTGGACATATGAGGTTGCAGTGCATCCATCGCATAAGGCAGAGCAGGTAAGGTATGTTCCATGTTTTCTCCTGAAAAAATTTAAAAATTCAACCCATGTTTTACACAGTCAATAATACCACATGATTTTGCTCAGATTTCAGCCAATTTTCCATTAGCGAAGATCAGCGCACAGCGTATCGCTTTGTCAGCATAAACGGCCTGCATGGCAATACGGTATTCCTCAAGCTGTGGCAAATGCGGCTGCGCATCCTCATTGCCGGTTTTATAATCCAGCACCCACACTTCATCCTCGAATTCAACCAGACGGTCTATGCGCCGCACACCTCCAGCAGCATTGACATAAGCGACTTCATTGGTCGCCGCCACATAAGACTGACCATCAAAAAATCGCGACAGATGGGGCGCATGCAGAATGGCCTGCGCCTGCTGCCACAAAGCGGACATCAATTCTGGGGGAATATTCAGTTTGCGCTGCAATGCGTCCCTCGCCCCAAAACCATCGAGAGGAGTGCTCAGAAGCGCGGGAGCGGTCATAGTCAGATATTCCAGTAAGCCATGCAGCCATATTCCGTTGCGCTGCGCATCGCTTAAGACTGCCTTGCGTGTGCCGACAGGCAAAGCTTTACAAAGCCGCTCATCCAGGGCGACGGCCACTGGCTGCACTAACGCCACCTGTTGCGCATCATGATGCGGCTTCAGCATGATTTCAAACGATGATTGCCATCTAAATAAATCGGCATTAGTGAATCATAAGGAGCTTTGTATATTTTATTGATGTCGGGAACGATATTGTAAACCTCATTAAAGCCCTTTAATATATATGGCAGATAATGCGGATTTGCATTCCTTAAACATCACCTCACTCTGAACGCCCGCCATATCGTAAGCTCCACTGTTACCCGATGTAGCAGTAATCTTAAAATCATTAGGATATTTTTCCTGTATCACTTTATTAGCAGC
>CAWASY010000109.1:0-13537 GCA_963784505.1 uncultured beta proteobacterium
ATGATGATGATGATGATTCATTATATGAACATGTTGGGTTACTTTTTGAAGGGTCTTATCCTACAACATTGAAACATTTTTCATGGGAGGTAGGAAAGACAGGTGAATTTGAAAACGAGCCCAATAACAACGCCAGAACAAAAACAACAACTAGGCATATTCATGTCGCCGTGAATTGTATCGATGACGATTCGGGTGCTGTACAGTCAGGACATTATTTATGGCCTGCAGCATCACCCCTATGTGATTACTTATTGTCAACCTATGCTAATAACCAAAAAGGAGTTCCAGAAATCAAATCTATATTAGAATTAGGAGCAGGGACAGCTCTTACATCACTATTTGCGTTACAACTATTTCGTGATACGTTAGAATTCTTAGTTGCTACCGATCGTGATGCTGGTGTACTGGGAGAGCACGTGACAACTACGAAACAACAATGATGGAATTATATGATCAAGCTGATAGTGAAGAAGGTCAAGAATCTGTTATTAATGAAGTTGCTTCTATATTGGTAGAATTCATACCATTAGAATGGGACGACCCAAACAATTTCAATATATATGGACCTTGCCACTGGCAGCGATGGTGATACTGCTGGGGCACGCTTACTGATGGTTATGCAAAATATCACCCTATTGGGTTCTACCGGCAGTATAGGTACCAGCACACTGGATGTGGTGGCTCGCCATCCTGATCGTTACCGGATCATTGCGCTTACGGCTCATACTCAGGTTGATCTGTTGTTTCGCCAGTGCGTACAATTTTCGCCGGTCTATGCCGTGCTGCTCGATGAAGTGCCCAGACAAAAACTAGCAGTAATGTTGCGCGAGGCGGGGCTGAAAACCGAGGTTTTATGCGGAATTGAGGCGCTTGAACAGGTTTGTGTGCTGCCGGAAGTGGATGCTGTCATGGCGGCGATCGTCGGTGCGGCAGGACTTCGGCCCACACTGGCGGCGGCACGTGCCGGTAAAAAAATCCTGCTGGCAAACAAGGAAACGCTGGTCATGGCTGGTAACGTCTTCATGGACGCCGTGCGTACCAGTGGCTCCGTGTTATTGCCAATAGACAGCGAGCATAATGCGATTTTTCAAGCTTTGCCGCATCGCTATGATGGCGATTTGGCAGGCTCGGGGGTGCGACGCATTCTGCTGACCGCATCAGGTGGGCCGTTTCGTAATACCCCGATCGAGCAATTAAAACAGGTCACGCCCGATCAAGCCTGCGCGCATCCCAACTGGGTGATGGGTCGCAAGATTTCGGTCGATTCGGCCAGCATGATGAACAAGGGACTAGAAGTCATTGAAGCGCACTGGCTGTTCAACGCCAGCGCCGATGAGATACAGGTGGTCATTCATCCACAGAGCGTGATTCATTCCCTGGTTGAATATGTCGATGGGTCGGTGATAGCGCAACTGGGTAATCCGGATATGCGTACACCGATCGCCTATGGACTGGCCTGGCCTGAGCGTATTGAATCGGGTGTGGGCATGCTGGATTTGTTCAAGGTCGCCAGACTCGATTTTGTCGAACCTGATTTCGTTCGATTCCCCTGTCTTGGTCTGGCTTACCAAGCGCTGCGCACAGCCGGTACTGCGCCTGCCATGCTCAATGCGGCCAATGAGATTGCCGTGTCGGCCTTTCTCGATGGCAGCTTGTCTTTTTTGTCCATTGCCAGTGTCATCGCACAGGTGCTCGATCAGTTGCCTGTTCATCCGGTAACCTGTCTTGAGGATGTGATTGCTGCAGATGCGGCTGCGCGCCACGTAGCACAGCAGTTGTGCCGTAAATGATTACCGTACTCGCTTTTGTTGGCGCTATCGTATTGCTGGTGGTGTTCCATGAATTTGGGCATTACTGGGTCGCACGTCGCTTTGGGGTGAAAGTATTGGTGTTTTCATTGGGCTTTGGCAAAGTCATCTACCGTAAACACTTTGCCGGTTCGGATACCGAGTGGGTCGTATCCGCAGTACCGCTGGGTGGCTACGTGAAGATGCTTGACGAGCGTGAAGGCGAGGTGCAGTCTTTTGAGCTTGATCAGGCATTCAATCGCAAGCCGGTATGGCAGCGTATGGCGATTGTGGCGGCGGGTCCTTCGGCCAATTTGCTACTGGCCATCATTTTGTACTGGATTTTATTCATGCACGGCGTACCTGGCTTGAAGCCGATACTCGGTGAG
Organism: uncultured beta proteobacterium; assembly: GCA_963784505.1. Taxonomy (GTDB): domain Bacteria; phylum Pseudomonadota; class Gammaproteobacteria; order Burkholderiales; family Gallionellaceae; genus Gallionella. The sequence continues at coordinate 2,180 of CAWASY010000109.1, forward strand.
GTACCCGTCGGTACCCCCGCTGCGCTGGCACAGATGCAATCAGGCGAAACGATCACCCGGATTGATGGTGAAGTGATACCAAGCTGGCAGGAGTTTAACTGGCGCTTGCTGAATCTGGCGCTTGGTCAGGGTGAAGTGACCATAGACGCATTGCGCCCCGATGGGACAGCGCTGACGCATAAGCTTGATCTGCGCACGATACAGGCGCGTGATCTGGAGGGGGCGTTTTTCGATAAGCTGGGTTTGCATCCCTTTGAGCCTGTCCTGTCGCCGGTTATCGGTGTGCTGGCGGATGACGGCGTCGCAAAGCGTGCCGGATTGCAATCAGGCGATGAAATCCTGAGTGCCAATGGGCAGCTTGTCTCAAGCTGGCGTGTTCTGGTTGAGTTGGTTCGCGCCAATCCCGGGCAGCCGGTGCAGTTCGCCGTTAAACGCGGCGACATGAAACTTATACTGGAGATCGTTCCTCAGGCGGTGGTGGAATCGGGAAAAACAGTGGGCAAAATCGGCGCGGCACCGCGGATCGATGCAGATATCGTCAAGGCGCTGTATACGGAAGTGCGCTATTCTCCGCTCGATGCACTGAACCATGCGCTTTCCAAGACCTGGGATACCTCGGTTATCAGCTTGAAAATGCTGGAAAAAATGCTCACAGGCGAAGTTTCGCTAAAAAACCTGAGCGGCCCGGTTACGATTGCAGACTATGCAGGTCAGTCTGCACATATGGGATGGATGGCCTATCTGGGATTTCTCGCGCTGATCAGTATCAGTCTGGGTGTACTGAATTTGCTGCCAGTTCCGTTATTGGATGGCGGACACTTGCTGTATTATGTCGCTGAATTATTAAAAGGTAGTCCCGTCTCCGAACAGGCGTGGGAAATCGGTCAGAAGATCGGTATTGCCATGCTGGGGATAATGATGTTTTTCGCCCTATACAATGATATTAATCGCCTCATTTCAGGTTAGCACTAAATGAACAAAACAAAAATTGCAGGAATTCTTTCACTCTTATTCATGTCTCCCGTATGGGCGATCACCCCATTTACCGTCAAGGATATCAGGGTTGAGGGTATACAACGCACCGAGGCGGGTACGATATTCAGCTATTTGCCGGTCAAGGTCGGTGATACCATGAATAACGATCAGGCTGATGCGGCAATTCACGCCCTGTATGGCACCGGTTTTTTTAAAGACGTCCGTCTGGAAGTCGAGCAGGGTGTGTTGATTGTGCTGGTGCGCGAGCGGCCTTCCATTGCCAGCATAGAAGTCAATGGCGTGAAGGACTTTCCCAAGGATCAGCTCAAAGACAACATGAAATATGCCGGTCTGGCTGAAGCGCGTATTTTTGACAAAGGGGCGCTGGAAAAGGCGACCCAGGCATTGAAGGCGCAGTACGTTGCGCGCGGCAAGTATGGCGTGAAAGTCAATACCAAAGTCACTGAACTTGAACGTAATCGCGTTGCCATCTCGTTTGATGTGGTGGAAGGTGAAGTATCCAAAATCGAACAGATCAATATCGTCGGTAATACGGTTTATTCCGAATCTGATCTGCTTGATTTGATGAAACTTAGTACACCGGATTGGTGGAGCTGGATTTCCAAGAATGATCAGTATTCCAAACAAAAACTGTCTGCCGATCTGGAAACCCTGCGTTCCTTCTACATGGATAGTGGTTACCCGGAGTTTGCCATAAATTCTACCCAGGTTTCCATCACACCGGACAAGAAGGATATTTATATTACGATCAACATCAATGAAGGCGCAAAATACACCGTCTCCAGCGTTGCCGTCTCAGGCAATACCATCGTGGCCAAGCCTGAAGTTGAGCAACTCGTCCAGATCAAGCCGGATGAAACTTTTTCCCGTAAGGCGCTCTCTGAAACCAGCAAGTTGATTGGCGAGCGCTTGGCGGCTGAAGGCTATGCTTTTGCCAATGTGAATGCCATACCCGATCTAAACAAGGAAACCCATCAGGTTGGGTTTAATTTTGTGGTCGATCCGGGGCAGCGCGTATATATTCGTCGTATTGATATTGCAGGCAACTCAAAGACACGTGATGAGGTCATACGCCGGGAGTTTCGTCAGGTCGAAGGTTCCTGGTTTGATGTGACAAAAATCAAGAAGTCAAAACAGCGCGTCGATCGCCTTGGATTCTTCTCGGAGGTCAATATTGAAACGCCAGCTGTACTGGGAACAACTGATCAGATGGATGTCAAGGTTGCGGTGAAAGAGAAATCCACCGGCAGTTTTACGGTAGGTGCGGGTATCAACAGCGGCGAAGGGCTGGTGCTGATGGGGGGGGTGACGCAGGCCAATCTATTCGGCAGCGGCAATATGCTGTCAACCCAGCTCAATACCAGCAAGGTGAACCAGAATATTTCGGTATCCTATACCAATCCCTATTACACCGATGAGGGCATGAGTCGCGGCTTCGATATTTACAAGCGAAAAACCAATGCGACGACCATTGCGGTCAGCCAGTACACTTCCGATACGCTGGGTGGTGGCGTGCGTTTTGGCGTGCCGGTCAGTGAAGACCAGAGTATCAGTTTCGGCCTGTCGGCAGAACGCACCAGTATCGGCCTGACGGCTTTGAGTCCGTTGCGTTATATCAACTATGTCAATACCTTTGGTACCACCAATACTACGGTGCTAGGAACGGTTGGCTGGGGGAGCGATACCCGCGACAGCGCGATTTATACGACCGAGGGTATGGTGCAGCATGCCTATCTGGAAGTTGCGCTGCCGGTGATGGATATGCGTTATTACAAGTTGAACTACGACAATCAATGGTTTTATCCGTTAAGCTCCGACTGGACCGTGATGACCAATGCAATGTTTGGGGCAGGGGGTGGTTACGGTGGCAAGCAAATGCCGTTCTTCAAGAACTTTTATGGGGGTGGTACAGGATCGGTGCGCGGGTATGCGGCCAACTCATTGGGGCCGCGCGATGCGAATAATCTTCCACTCGGTGGAACGCGCAGGGTGGTGGGCAGTATGGAGTTAATGACACCGATGCCGGGCATAAAGGATAAGTCGGTGCGCATGAGTGCCTTCCTCGATGCGGGTGCCGTCTATGGCCCAGGTGACTTGCCTGGCAGCGCCGGTATACGGGCTTCTACCGGTTTGGCGGTTACCTGGGTGTCACCGATGGGGCCGTTGAAGTTTAGTCTGGGTATACCTTTGAACAAACAACCCGTGGATCAGCTGCAACGGTTCCAGTTTACGCTAGGCTCGATGTTCTAAGGCAGGCAGTTCTTGCGCGTAAATGACGCTGATAATGATGAGGAGCAAATAATGAGAATCAAGTTGAGTTTTGCCTTGCTGGGGGGATTACTATTTGCCGGATCGGCATTGGCAGGGGATTTCAAAGTGGGTGTGGTCGATACCGAGCGCATATTGCGCGAATCTGCCCCTGCGGTGAAGGCTGAAAAAAAGATCGAAAAAGAATTTTCCGGCCGCGATCAGGAAATCAAGAAAAATATGCAATTGTCCAAAGACTTGCAGGCGTCTTTGGATAAGGATACCGCAAGGCTCAGTGAGCCTGACAAACGTGGCAAGGAACGTGAACTGAATGCGCTGAATGTCAATCTGCAGCGCATGCAGCGTGAATTTCGTGAGGATTTAAGTCTGCGCAAGAACGAGGAACTGGCTGTGGTGCTTGAACGTGCCAACAAGGCCATACAGGCAATCGCCGAATCCGAAAAATATGATCTGATTTTGCAAGAAGCAGTGTATCGTAATCCCAAGATCGATATTACCGACAAGGTGATCAAAAATCTTGCCAGCGACAAGGCGGATAGCAAGTAAGGCAATAATGGCGAAATCCTATAGCTTGTCGGAAATTGCAGATCAGGTCGGTGGGCGTGTACTTGGGGATGCAAGCGTGCGCATCCATCAAGTCGCGACACTGGCACGGGCGACATCCGGTCAGATTGGTTTTCTGGCCAACAGCAAGTATCGCGCGCAACTAGCCATGACGACTGCCGCTGCTGTCATACTGGGCGAGGCGGATTGTGATGCGACGGATTTGCCGCGCATTATTTCAAGCAATCCTTATGCCTGTTTTGCACGGGTTTCCGCGCTGCTCAATCCGGAAGCGGTGCCAATAGCGGGGGTGCATCCGTCTGCTGTGGTGAGCGAGCACGCGCGAATTGATCCTTCGTCCCAGGTGGCCGCCTGTGCCGTGATTGGTGCCGGTGCGGTGATCGGTGCCCATAGTGTGATCGGCGAAGGCTGTTTTGTCGGTGACAATGTGGTAATCGGTCAATATGTGCGCCTGTATCCACGGGTGGTGATTTACCATGACTGTTTGATAGGCGATCATCTGATTGCACATTCCGGCGTGGTAATCGGCTCGGATGGATTTGGCATTGCGATGGAGGAGGGGCGATGGCTCAAGATACCGCAAATTGGTCGGGTGGTGATTGGCAACGAGGTTGAGATCGGTGCGAATACCACCATTGATCGGGGTGCACTTGATGATACGGTGATTGAAGATGGGGTAAAGCTGGATAATCAGATCCAGATTGCGCATAACGTGCATATTGGTGCGCATACGGCCATAGCCGGTTGCGTAGGGATTGCGGGCAGTACGACAATCGGAAAGTATTGCCAGATAGGCGGCAGTGCCGGAATACTGGGGCATTTGCAGATTGCCGACCATGTCGTGATCGCCTCATTTACGCTAATCGGTAAATCCATTCGGGAAGCCGGTTCCTATGCGGCCATTTATCCTTTTGGCAAGACCGAAGACTGGCGCAAAAATGCGGTGCACCTGCGCCATCTGGATGACATGAATACCAGATTAAAAGCACTAGAAAAATCGTTGAAAGGCAATAACTAATGAGTACACAGGAAGAAAATCAAGTCGCTGGTATCACCATGGATATAAATGCAATCCTTGAGAGTTTGCCACACCGTTATCCTTTTTTGCTGGTGGATCGGGTGTTGTCCATCGAGCCGGGAAAGCGCATCGTGGCGCTTAAAAATGTCACGATCAACGAACCCTTTTTTCCCGGACATTATCCGCATTTTCCGGTGATGCCAGGCGTGTTGATCATTGAGGCCATGGCGCAGGCTGCCGGCCTGTTGTCCTTTAATACCATGCCTGCCGGCAAGCCGGATGAGAAATCGGTATATTACTTCGCCGGTATAGATGGCGCACGCTTCAAGCGTCCGGTTGTGCCAGGCGATCAGTTGATTCTCAAGGTTGAGCTGACACGCAGCATGCGCGGGGTGTTCAAGTTTAGTGCGATCGCGGAAGTGGATGGGCAGCGCGCAGCCGAGGCTGAGTTGATGTGCACAGTTAAGTCGGTGGCCTGATGATTCATCAAACTGCTATCGTTCACCCGAATGCCAGACTTGCTGCGGATGTGGAGGTGGGCGCCTATTCGATCATAGGCGAACATGTCGAAATCGGTGCGGGCACGGTCGTCGGTCCGCATGTAATCATCAATGGACATACCCGTATTGGTCAGCACAACCGCATCTTTCAGTTTTGTTCGCTGGGCGAAATTCCCCAGGACAAGAAGTATGCGGGCGAGCCGACCCGGCTGGAAATAGGCGATTACAATACGATACGCGAGTTCTGCACCTTCAATCTGGGCACAGCCCAGGATATCGGCGTGACGCGGGTGGGCAATCATAACTGGATTATGGCCTATGTGCATCTGGCGCATGACTGCCAGGTTAGCAATCACACCATTTTTGCCAATAATGCCCAGTTGGCAGGGCATGTGGTGGTGGACGATTATGCGATCCTGGGTGGGTTTACCGTGGTACACCAGTTTGTCAGAATTGGTGCGCACATCATTACCGGCATGGGCACCATTTTGCTGCAGGATGTCCCACCTTATATGCTGGTTTCCGGCAACCCTTCCGCGCCGCATGGCATCAATTCGGAAGGACTTAAACGACGCGGCTATTCAAGTGCCGCCATCATGGCAATTAAACGCGCCTATAAGACAGTTTACAAATCGGGTCTGACGCTAGTGGAGGCGCAGGCTGCCATAGCCAAACAACTCGCTGAACATGTCGAATTGCAACCCCTGGCTGATTTTCTGGCTACATCGGCGCGCGGTATCGTACGTTAACGGGCATGACAGAAATCTTTCCCCCCATGATGAATCTGCCCTGTCCGTTTCCCTTATTTCAACCTTCCCCCTCATGGATGAGAGGGAAGGGGAAAACGAACGCTACGCGAATTTTACGTTAATACTCATGGCTCAGAAAAAAATCGTAATCGGTATTGTTGCGGGTGAAGCTTCGGGCGATTTGCTGGCAAGCGGCCTGATGGCAGCGATCAGGCAGGCCCGTCCGGAGGTGGAGTTCGTCGGTATCGGCGGTCCGAAAATGAAGTCGGTCGGCATGCAGGTATTGTTTTCGATGGAAAAGCTGGCGGTGTTCGGTTATGTTGAAGTGCTGCGTCATTATCGCGAAATCACCGGCATACGCAGTCAATTGCGCAGCCATTTTATGGCTAATCCTCCCGACCTGTTTATTGGTGTGGATGCGCCCGATTTCAATCTTGATCTGGAATCGTCACTGAAGCGACGCGGCATTACGACGATCCATTACGTGAGTCCGTCCATCTGGGCCTGGCGGGGCGAGCGCATACATAAGATTAAGCGCGCGGTCAGTCACATGCTGGCGCTGTTTCCGCATGAGCCGAAAATCTACCAGGATGCCGGTGTGCAGGTGGACTATGTTGGACATCCGCTGGCCGATATGTTGCCCATGCAGCCCAATCGCGACCAGATGCGGGAGACGATGCGCCTGCCTCGGCAGATCAGGGTGTTTGCATTGTTGCCGGGCAGTCGCCAGTCCGAGGTCAGGCAATTGGCACGTATTTATATCGAGACAGCCAGGCTGATCCTGGAAAGTTTGCCCGAGGCCAGATTTCTGGTACCGCTGGCGAGCCGGGAAACCCGTGCAATTTTTGAGCAGGCTATCTATGACTGTGGCGCTGAAGCGTTGCCATTTTCGCTGTTATTCGGTCATGCACAGGATGCCATGATTGCCGCCGATATGGTGTTGGTCGCATCCGGTACGGCGACGCTCGAATGTGCGCTGCTCAAGCGTCCGATGGTAATTACCTACCGGCTCAATCCGCTGACCTGGCGCATGATGAAGCGCAAGAGTTATTTGCCCTATTTTGGCTTGCCAAATATTTTGTGTGGGCGTTTCGTCGTGCCGGAGCTGATACAGGATGATGCCACACCCGAGAATCTGTCGCAGGCGATGCTCAATCTGTTGAACGATCAAGAGGCGGTGCTGCAGCTGGAACAGACTTTTACGGCATTGCATGTAACCTTGCAACAAAATACCGCGCAAAAGGCGGCCGCTGCTATCCTGCACTATTTGCCGGTCAATGCCTGAGTTTTGGCAAACGGGAGCAGGGCTGTTCTGCGGGGTGGATGAGGCTGGTCGCGGTCCGCTTGCCGGGCCCGTGAGCGCCGCTGCTGTAATCCTCGACGAAACCAATCCCATTGCGGGTCTGGCGGATTCAAAAAAACTGTCGGAAAAACAACGCGAAAAACTCGCACCGCTGATTAAAGAGCGGGCATTGGCTTGGGCGGTTGCCTACGCCAGCGTCGAAGAAATCGATACGCTCAATATTCTGCAAGCCACGTTGCTGGCGATGCAGCGTGCAGTGCAGGCATTGTCCATCGTGCCGAAACTGGTGTTGGTCGATGGGCTGTATTGCCCGCACACGGGTATTGAAAGTCGCGCCATTGTAAAAGGTGATAGCAAAGTGGCGGCTATCTCTGCGGCTTCCATCTTGGCCAAGACCGCTCGCGATGACTTGATGCTGGAACTGGACGCGCAATATCCACAATACGGATTTGCGCTGCACAAGGGCTATCCTACGGCGGTTCATCTGGCTGCCTTGCGCGACTATGGCGCAAGCGATGTTCATAGAAAAAGTTTCAAGCCGGTGCGCCAGTTATTGCCGGGGTGACGGCTTGAAATTTGCTGATTAAGCCTCGGTTGATCCCAGAGAGGTGGTGTTGAACCCGCCATCCACATAGGTGATTTCGCCGGTAATGCCGCTGGCAAGATCGCTACAAAGGAACGCGGCAGCATTGCCGACTTCCTCTGCCGTGACATTGCGCTTGAGTGGCGCGTGTTTTTCGTTGTAACCTAACAGTTTACCAAAATCTGCAATTCCAGCTGCCGCCAGTGTTCTGATTGGGCCTGCCGAGATGGCGTTGGCACGGATGCCGCGTGCACCCAGTTGCATCGCCAGATACCGCACGGAGGCTTCCAGGCTGGCCTTGGCCATGCCCATCACGTTGTAGTGTGGCATGGTGCGCACTGCGCCCAGATAACTCAGCGTCAAAATTGCCGCGTTACGACCTTCCATCATGGGCAGGGCAGCTTTGGCCATGGCCGGAAAGCTGTAGGCACTGATGTCGTGGGCAATGCGGAAGGCTTCACGGGAGAAACCGTCCAGAAATTCGCCCTCCAGTGCTTCGCGGGGCGCGAAGGCGATGGCGTGAACAAAACCGTCAAAGCCATCCCAGTGCTGTTTCAAATCGACAAATAACCGATTGATGTCGTCATCACTTGCGACGTCGCATTCAAACACCAGTTCGCTGTCAAATTGCCTGGCCAGTTCCAGTACACGTTCGCGTACCCGTTCCCCCTGATAGGTGAAGGCGAGCGTTGCGCCTTCCCTGTGCATGGCAAGGGCAACGCCATAGGCAATTGAGCGGGTGCTGATCATGCCGGTAATCAAAATGCGTTTGTTGGCCAGAAATCCCATCGCTGTCCTTTTATGGCGGTTGGTCAAAAGTGCGGTGATTATAAAGCAATGGTGCGCAATCGACCGATGCATTCGTATATAATTCGAGGCTGTCCAATTTTCAGGTGTCTGTTCATGCTCGAAGTTGTCAATCTTGCCTGTAGTCGCGGTGATCATCGGGTTTTTTCTGCATTGAGCTTCGCTTTAAGTCCCGGTCAGATTATGCAGGTCAGGGGCGAAAATGGCAGCGGAAAGACGACTTTGTTGCGCACTCTGTGCGGATTTATTCTGCCTGACGAAGGAAAAATTAGCTGGGGAGGCACTGATGTGCGCGAACTGGATGAGGATTATTTTGCGCAGATGATGTATCTGGGGCATTTGAATGCAATCAAGGATGAATTGAGCGCACTGGAGAATTTATGCATTTCTGCCGGTTTGTCAGGCGCAAGGCTCGATGAGCGCGCAGCGATTGATGTGCTGCGTCGTATGGGGTTAAAGGGGCGTGAACGCCTGCCTGCCAAAGTGCTTTCTCAGGGGCAGCGCAGGCGCGTTGCGCTGGCACGATTGCTGGTCTCGGACGCCAAGCTCTGGATTCTGGATGAACCTTTGACGGCCTTGGATGTCACAGCCGTGTCGCTGATACAGGAATTGCTTGCCGAGCATCTGGCAGGCGAGGGGATGGTGATTTTTACCACCCATCAACCGCTCATCGTGCCTGGCGTCGATATGCACAGTTTGTCACTATCATGAACATGAAGAAACTTTCCCTGTTCTCCTTGCTGCTGCTGGTGATCCGGCGCGATCTGGTGCTGGCCATGCGTCGCCGCGCCGATGTGTTAACGACACTGATCTTCTTCGTGATGGTGGTGAGTCTTTTTCCACTCGGTGTCGGGCCTGAAATCGACATGTTGCGCAAGATGGCATCCGGTGTTTTATGGGTAGCAGCCTTACTCGCATCAATGTTGTCGTTAGGCAGGCTGTTTTCAGCAGACTATTTGGATGGTACGCTAGAGCAGATGTTGCTCGCGCCCCAGTCGTTGTCGGTACTGGTGCTGGGCAAGATGGTCTCGCACTGGATGGTCTCGGGATTGCCGCTGGTGTTGATGACGCCGGTGCTGGGGCTGCAGTTTGATATGTCGGTACAGGCGATCGGGGTATTGATGCTAAGTTTGTTGTTGGGTACACCGATTCTGTCCATGGTCGGTGCAATCGGTGCGGCTTTGACACTGGGTTTGCGTGGCGGCGGGGTATTGTTGTCGCTGTTGGTATTGCCTTTGTGTATTCCGGTGCTGATTTTTGGCACAGGTGCGGTACAGGCGGTGAACAGCGGATTGAATGTGTCGCCCCATTTGTCGCTATTGGGTGCGTTGTTGGTGTTGGCGCTGGCGTTTACCCCCTGGGTGACGGCTCAGGCCTTACGAATTTCAATGGAATAAGAGATTTATATATGGCAATAAACTGGTTTAAATATTCTGCACCGACGACCTTTTATCCCCTGGCTGGAAAACTGATCCCCTGGCTTGCCGCCTGCTCGGCAATTTTGTTCGCAATCGGGCTGTATATCGGCTTTGTAGTTGCGCCTGTCGATGCGCAACAAGGCGAGTTCTACCGGATTATCTTCATTCATGTGCCATCCTCCATATTGTCCATGTTCTTGTATATGATCATGGCAGGGTACGCAGCACTGGGGCTGATATTCAATACCCGATTGTCTTCCATGATGGCCAGCGCCATTGCACCGACCGGCGCGCTGTTCGCCTTCATCTCGCTGTGGACCGGTGCCTTGTGGGGAAAACCGATGTGGGGCGCGTGGTGGGTGTGGGATGCCAGACTCACTTCGGAATTGATCTTGATGTTTTTGTATCTTGGTTTTATTGCATTGCATGCTTCGATCGATGATCCGCGCCGCGCTGATCGTGCGGCCGCACTACTGGCCATCGTTGGTTCAGTCAATGTGCCTATTATTTATTTTTCGGTTAAATGGTGGAACACCCTGCATCAGGGTTCGACCATCAAATTTACCGGCACTTCCATGCATATTGCCATGCAACAGGCCATGTTCACCATGCTGGCCGCATGCTGGCTGTATGCGATTGCGGTGAGCCTGACCCGGGTACGCAGCATCATTTTGGAACGGGAAAAAAATAACCAATGGATAACCGAACTGGCGGAGGTGAAATCATGAGTCTGGATATCTGGATGCGGGAAAATCCGCTGACCTATGTGTGGATCGGTTCCTACGCCGTTGCCTTGCTGATCTTCGCAATTGAAATCGCGATGGTGATCCACAAACGTAAAATTACCCTGCAGCAGGTTCGCCAGTTGCGTGAAGCAGAAGAGGAAAGTGCATGAAGCCACGTCAGAAAAGAGCTCTGTATATTGTGATTGCCATTGCGGCGGTTGGTCTTGCAGTAGGACTGGTGCTCAATGCGCTCAAGGATAACGTCAGCCTGTATTTCACCCCCACCCAGGTGTATCACAAGGAAGCGCCCTTGGATCGCAGTTTTCGCATTGGCGGTCTGGTTGAAGTGGGCAGTATCAAGCGCGAACCGGATGGCTTGACTGTGCATTTCATGATCACTGATCTGCATCAGAAATTGCCGGTGGTA
>CAWASY010000110.1:0-5396 GCA_963784505.1 uncultured beta proteobacterium
CGGTCGACGATGGCGAACTTGTACCAGCAGGTTCTCGCTGACCGTATGCACGGTGTGTTTAACCAGTTCGGTGCGATCGTAGAACGGCACAATTTTCACACCCGGCGGCAATTTCAACGACAACTGTGCAATACGTTCCTTGAGCGCTTCAACCACTTTGCTGGCGTTCTGCCCCTTGGTCATCTGCACAATGCCTTCAACCACATTGTCATGCTCATTGAATGCCACGACGCCCGAGCGCGGACGAGCACCGATGACGACCTTGCTTATATCGCCAACCAGCACGGTTTTGCCATCCTTTGCCATCACGACCACACGGGAAATATCGTCGATGCTTTTGAACAGTCCGATACTGCGCACCACCAACGATTCATCTCCGCGCTTGAGCAGCCCGCCACCGCCATTGCTACTGTTTGCGCCCACCGCCTGGGCAACCTGATCTATGGTGACGTTGTACTTCCTGAGCAGAAATGGATCAATCTGAACCTGATATTCCTTGACCGTACCGCCGAAGCTGACCACATCGGCTACACCCTGCACCTGGCGCAAGGCGGGGCGTAATACCCAGTCCTGTATCGCCCTGACATCATTAGAGGACATCGACGCCGGTGCATCAATCACATAGCGGTACACTTCCCCCACTGCATTGGTCAATGGTGCCAGCGAAGGCTGCGCACCGGGCGGCAGCGTCACATTCTGCAACTTTTCAAGCACTTGCTGGCGTGCAAAATAATCATCGGTATTGTCGGCGAAGGTCAGCGTAATCACCGACAAACCGGTGATCGAAACCGAGCGCAACTGGGTCATGCGCGGCACACCGCTCATTTCGCGTTCGATCGGCAAGGTTACGCTGCGCTCGACTTCTTCTGGCGCCTGCCCCAGCATGGGCGTGACAATCTGAACCTGCACATCCTGCACATCCGGAAATGCCTCGATAGGCAGGTTATCCAGCGCACGCAAGCCAAAGACGAGCAGAACCAGTGAACCTGCCAGCACGAACACGCGCTGCTGCAGGGCAAAGGTAATCAGTTTTTCAAGCATCAGTCGGTCCCTGCCAATTCTGCATTGAGCAGCAAGGCTCCGGTGGTTACGACCCGTTCACCGTCCTTCAGACCCGACTTGACATAGCTGTCAGAATGCCCCTGCAGACCCAGTTGAACTTGGCGCCGTTGTAACACTCCTACACTTTTTTCAACGAACACATAGCTATACAGCCCCTGGGTAAAGATGGCGGCATTCGGAATACGCGGCAAACTGGCATGCACATCGGCTATGGGCGAGACGCGCGCAAACATTTCTGGCTTGAGTTTACCTTGTGGATTGCCAAGTTCACAGCGCACCTGCATGCGGCGTGTTAACGGATCAAGTGCACCAGCGATCGCGGCAACCTTGCCGGTAAAGGATTCATCCGCATAGGCATCAACCTGTACCATTACCATCTGGCCGACTTTTACCTTGCCGATCACCTGTTCGGGCAAATCCACCTGCACCCAGACATGATCCGGATCGGTAATAACGAACAACGGATTGCTCGCATCCGGCCTGACTTCGCTGCCTGCACTCACCTGTCGCTCACTGACTATCCCCGCTTGCGGCGCACGCAGTACATAACCCGATTCACCGGGGCGAGCATTCAGATTGTGCAAACGTGATCTGGCACGGGATGCCTCGGCTTCGGCCTGCAGCGCATCGGCCTGTGCCGATTCGAGATCCTTGCGCGCCAGACCTTTTGCTTCATAGATCAATTTTGCACGCTGGTACGCTTCGGATTTGCGCACAAGGTCGGCATCCGCCTTGCTGCTATCGGCTACCGCCTGTGCATAATCGGGCGCATCGAGCAGCAGCAAGCCATCTCCCGCCTTAACCCGTTTACCGGTTTCTGCCAGTATCTTCACCACACGGCCTGCAATCGGCGAAAAAACACGTGCGGTTCGATTATCATCGTAGGCAATACGCGCATTCAATGGTTCAACCAGCGGTTCCGGAACGGCTTCCACCGCCTTGATCGTAATGAAGGTCAGTTGCGGCGCATTCGCATCGAAATGCAGCGTATCCGAACCTTTGTGCGACGATGGCAAAACCACCGGCACAACCGGCAGCTGAAATTTCTGCCAGCCAATGAAACCCGCCACGCCCAACACCAGCACACCCAACCCGACTTTCCTATCCAGCTTGATCATGAAGCCTGCTCTCCTTGTACCGCCACTGATGCAACGGGTTGCACATCCTTTTGATTCCACCAGCCCCCACCCAGTGCCTGATACAATGCGGCCGCATCGCCCAGACGCGCGGTCTGCGCCTGTATCAGACTGAGGATGTTCAACTGGTAATTCTGCTCGGCTATCAGCAAAGTCTGATAACTGACATAGCCCAAACTGTATTGTTGTTGCGTCAGACCCAGCACTTTCCTGCCCGCCTGTTCGGCAGCAGCAGCGGCTTTCAAGGCATCGGCATCAGTCTGAATGGCATGCAGCGTATCGGCCACATTCTGCAAGGCAGTAATCACCGTGCCGCGATATTGCGCTGCGGACTGATTCAACACCTGTTCGGCTGCCTTCGATTGGGCACGTAAGGTTCCCCCATCAAAAATCGTCTGCGCCACATTACCAACTACGCTAAAAAAACCGCCTCCGGCACGGAACATCCAGTCAGGCGTCGTCGCCATGCCCCCCATGCCCGCCAGAATGGAAAACTGCGGCAAGCGGTTGGCGATCGCCACACCATACTGTGCACTGGCATCGTGCAGCGCCGCTTCGGCAATGCGCACATCGGGACGCTGTTCAACCAATGTGGACGGCAAACTCAAGGGCAGTTTTTCCGGCATCCGAAAATCCGCTAATAAAAACGTTTCGGGCACATCGACATCAGGGGAATTACCCGCCAGCGCGCGGATCAGATCACGCGTCTGTTCCAGTTGCCTGTTCAGCGGCGGCAGTGCCTGCTCGGCCTGCGCCAGCATGGCTTCCTGCGCAGCCACATCAATCTCGGCCACATAACCCAGTTGCAATTGACGCCGCATGATGCCCAGATTTTCACGATTAAGGATGATTACCCGCTGTACCGCTGCCAGTTGCGCTCTAACACTGGCTTCCTGAAAGGCTGCGGCTACCACGTTCGACGCCAACGTCAGATAGCTTGCCTGCAATTGCATCTGCTGTATTTCAAGTTGTGCACGAGCCGATTCGACCTTCCTGCGCTGCAAACCGAACACATCGGGTACATAACCCACGGTCAACTGCGCCACATGAAAGTTGTAATAGGCAGGACCATTGTATTTCGGGCCGGCCGGATTGGAATAGGTTTGTATCAGCGTACCGTTGCTTTGCAATCCAGGAGAACTGCCGCCATTATTGCCGGCCAGTTTATTGCGTGAGGGAGAATAGCTCACCGACACAGTAGGAAAGAAAAAACCCTGCTGAGCGATGACATTCTGCTGTGCGACTGCAAGGCTCGCCTGAGCCGCCTCAATATCCGGATTGGCATGGAGGACACGTTCAATCAGCGCGCCCAGTTTTTTCGATTCGAACAAGGACCACCAATCGCGTGGAATTTGCATGCCTGGCACAAAGGCCAACCCTCCTTCCGGCAATGCCGATACACGCTCGACTGGCATGGACAGCGGCATATAGCGATCAGACACGGGGGGTGTCGGCGGCTTGAAATCAGGACCCACTGCGCAACCTGACAACAACAAGACAATGAGCAGAACGTTTCTGAACAAGATAAAAACCCATCCCTGTTATACGGCCATTTGACAATTCGAATCCACACCTAACGGGCATGGGCGCGCATCATAACAGGCTTGGGCATTTCCTATCCTAGTGGGTTCCCTCTAAAATAAAAAATATCCGGCAACGCGCTGACCACTCACCTCAGGAGGTGCTGAATAAATCAGCGCTTCCCTCATGCATTCGGGATGAGCAATTCATACCCTGCGATAACATCAAACAACTCCTCATCTATTCCGCTCTGTCGCAGACGGTGAAAGTCCTGATTCAACCCGGTCAGCAATTCATCGATATTTTTTTCGGCGCGCTGCATCGCATTCAGACGACTGGCATTTTCACTGGCCAGCGACTCGGCACATGTCTTGAACAATGAGATAAAAAGGTATTCACGTATCAACGCTTCCAGCGTCGAATTCCCGCCGATGACCTCGGGCAGATTCGGACTCGGCCAGGAAAGCGCATTCAGCCCGGCTCGCCACGCTTCGTCCAGCGGTAAAAGTCGCTGCATGACCGGCCCATAAACGGCAACTGATTTAGGGCGATTATGAAACAGGTAAATTTGGGTCAGCTCACCCCGTTGCGCCTCTATTCCGGTCAGGATACGTCCGATCAACTGCGTGATTGCAGCCACGGAATTGGGTACGGTAAAAGCACCTGTGACCGGCAACGCCGCATCGAGCAGATGCCCTTGCAAGCGCTCGCCGACCACCCAGAGCTGCTTTTCTCCGGGTATACGGCCCAATGCATGGACGACATAGTCGACCAACACCTCATTGAATTGACCCACCAACCCCTGATCCGAACCGAACACCACCACCCCTGTCGCACCCTGATTCGTCAGCCCGCCTGCCACTGCGTCCGGCTGATGCAGGCAGGCGACCAGACCCAACTCCACGGCGCGGTAAAGCAATCCGCGCAAGAACTCGAGAGCAGGACCCGCGTCCTGGAGGAAAATTCACGCCGTGACGGATTGACCGGCCTGTATAACCGGGCCTACCTGGACAAGCGGATTGAAGATGAGTTCAAGCTGTCCCGGTCCCGCGGATGGCCGATGGCAGTGATATTTCTCGACCTGGATCATTTCAAGAGCGTCAATGACAAATACGGTCACCAGGCCGGAGATATAGTGCTGCGCATGGCGGCCAGCCTGTTGATGGATTGCACCCGGGAGGAGGATGTCGTGGCCCGTTACGGTGGCGAAGAGTTTATCGTGGTATTACCGGGACATGCCGAGGAGTCGGCCCGAATCGTTGCCGATCGTATCATCAATGTATTCCGTTCGACACAGTATGAAGTGCATGAAGATACGGTTATCGGTATCACCGCATCACTGGGTATCGCTGTACAGGGCGGGGAAGCGGATTATCCGGATGTCGAGGAACTGATCCGCGCCGCGGACAACGCGGTATATGCAGCAAAACGCGCCGGCCGCGACCGTTATGTTTTCTACAAGAGTGAAATGGCGAACAACAACAAGGAACCCAGTTCCGCCTGATTGCAGAATGTGGCAGGCGCTGCGGTTATTCATCGCGACGTAGACTACGCCACTGTCTTTTTCTTGCGATTCCGCAGCACCCGCAGCCGGGTGTGGTGACTAGCCGAAGTACCCTGTCTTTCAGGGAAGCTCTCATGTGTCGTCATTCCGGCGGAGCGCAGCGGCGTGCCCGA
>CAWASY010000111.1:0-8436 GCA_963784505.1 uncultured beta proteobacterium
ACAGCTGGATGAACTCATCAGCGCCATACTCGGAAATGAAGCGAAAATTCGCCAGCTGACCCAAAACCGGATGGTGCAACTCAAGGGCATCATGCAAAGCAACCTACAGGAACAACGCCTGAATCAGGCTTATGGTCAGTAATATAAAGACTGTCCTTAGTCGCTAGATAGCGGTGTGAATTCAGGGTAAAAATGGTATGCAACCGACCAGCCAGATCAGCAATTTGCAATTACTAGCCCGTTCGGAGCGGCCACTGATTATTGGTGCCGAGCCCTCTGCTGTCGCAAAGCTCGAACCCGGTCAGCGTATTCAGGCTGTCATCCAGGAACAGATCAGTCCCGGGATGTACAAGACGCAGGTCGCCGGACAATCCATGCAAATGCAACTGCCCGGTGAGCAAAAAATCGGCAGTCTGATCGAATTGCACGTCATTTCAACCGACCCGCGTCTAACTTTAAGTTTTCTGGCCTCAACCACCCCAACCGCCACCCAGGAACAAATCAGTTCTACTTCTCGCCTGCTCGCCAACCTGGCCGATCTGCCACTGGCTAGGACCTTCATACAGTCAACAGCAGGGCGACCCGTTTGGCAGGCAACAGGGGCCGCGCCGGATGTCCCGCAACTGGCCGCAGCACTCAAGGATGCGCTAGCCAATAGCGGCCTGTTTTATGAGTCACATCAGGCCCAATGGGTCAGAGGGGAGCGCAGCACGGCGCAACTGCTGGTCGAACCGCAAAATCAGCCTGCACAACAGCAAACGACCGGCACCGAATCATCGCAATCTAAAATTCCGGCGGATAGCGGCCTGCCCATTGCCAAAGAACTGATCCCGCTGGTACAACAACAACTGCACACGCTCGAAACGCACCAACTCACCTGGACAGGTCAGGTATGGCCAGGACAGCAAATGCAATGGGAAATTCAGGGTCAGCCCGAACATCAGAGCCGGCAGACAGACGAACGCCAGTGGAGTACTGAAATGGAACTTGCCATGCCCAAACTGGGTGACGTCCATGCCAGACTGATATTTGGTCAGAATGGACTGCAGCTGACGCTACATGCTGCGGACGAACAATCTGCCAAGCTATTCAACCTAAAACTGCCCGCACTGGCCTTAAACCTGAACAATGCGGGTGTTCATTTGATAACCGCCGTGGTCGAAAAAAATGAATAAACCTGCCACGCAGCAACTAGCCGTCGCACTGGCCTATGGACAGAGCACCGGGGCGCCCAAAGTCGTTGCCAAGGGGCGCGGTTTGATCGCCCAGGCCATTATCGATCGGGCAAAGCAAAGCGGAGTTTATGTCCATGAATCGGAAGACCTGGTCGGTTTGCTCATGCAGGTGGAACTGGACGGTCAAATACCACCGCAACTTTATCTGGCGGTAGCTGAACTGCTGGCCTGGCTATATCAACTCGAACACAGTGAACACTAGGACTTTTAAACTGCCTTTGTTATCATGCAACACCTTCTAAAATACTGGCGGCAACAGCATGGAAAAAGATATCCCGCTTAAAATTGAAATTCTCTCCAGCGACAGGGATGAAGAATATCGCATCACTTCTGCGCGTGAAATCGAATTCATCCTCAAAAGCATCGCCAAAAACGGCTCACTTGTCGCACTGTATTATTCTGATACGGACGACTTTATCCTGACGTCGATACTGGACGTGGATGCGTCCGGAGTCTGGCTGGAAAAAAGCCGTCAGAAAGCTGCCAATAGCTGCCTGACTGCCAGCCAAAAAATCATCTTCGTCAGTTCGCATAATCAGGTCAAGGTTCAATTTATCTCCGATCAGGCAATTGAAACAAACCATCAGGGAATGGCGGCCTTCTTCGTGCCGCTACCGAAGAGCATACACCGCCTGCAACGCCGAGAATACTATCGCCTGACCACGCCGGTTAGTAATCCGCTACTGTGCGTGATACACACCGACCAGACTGTACAGCAGGATCCACTGCAGGTCACCATCATGGACATCAGCGGCGGCGGCGTGGGACTGACCTGTCAGGAACATGACGGCGTGCTGGTGCCCGGCCAAACCTATGAGAACTGCGTGATTGACTTGCTGGATATGGGCCGGCTGACCGGGGCAATAGAAGTGATGAATCTGGTGATGCTAACAAATACGGCAGGTGAAACCGTCAGGCGAGCCGGCTGTGAATTCAAGCAACTGGACGGCGCATCCACTGCCCTGTTGCAACGCTATGTGACCGCCATGCAGCGCGTCAATAAAATGTAGTGTACGGATTGAGCCTAAACCTGCATGTTCATGATGTCGTTGTAGGCTTGAACCACCTTGTTGCGCACCTGTACGGTCGCCTGAAAATTAATACCCGCCTTTTGCATCGCGATCATGGTATCACTCAAGCTGACCTTATCATCACCCATGACAAACGCCTTTTGTAACGATTCCGATTTTTCCTGGGATTGCGCGACACCATCGAGCGCATTTTTCAGTACATTGCTAAAATCAACCTTGCCCGGTTGCACTGCTACTGGCGCTGCTGGCAACCCGGCTGCCGCCGCAGCCACGCGCATCTGGGCCAACAAACCATCTACTGCCGATATATTGCTCATGTTATTGAAATCCTCCATTGCAAATTACTTTTTCATGAATGACACAATACCCAAAGTCAAGCAGCACGCATCGGCCAAACAAGCAGGTGAATTTACCTTTATTCCCCTCTTAACAATACCCTTATCAAGGGATAATATTGCCATAGCCGCATTCAGGTATCGTCCGCAATGAGTCAACCCGTAAACAGTGCCGCAACCACAGAAGGCGCCCTAAGCCGCCTCGCGCAACTCAACGTCCAGCAAAAAATGGGGCTGGGCGCAGGCATTGCAGCCCTGATTGCGTTGATTGCCGTCGCCTGGATGTGGGGGCAGACACCCGACTACAAAATACTGTACAGCAATTTATCCGATCGGGATGGCGGTGCGATCATCGAGTCCCTGCAGCAACTGAATATCCCCTACAAATTTGCCGAAGGCGGTGGCGCACTGATGATACCAGCGGGCCAGGTTCACGAGGCACGCCTGAAACTGGCATCACAGGGACTTCCCAAGGGGGGCACGGTCGGCTTCGAATTGATGGAAAACCAGAAATTCGGCATTACCCAATTTGCCGAACAGGTCAATTACCAGCGTGCACTGGAAGGGGAACTGGCACGCTCGGTACAAACCATAGGCGCAGTCGCTGCGGCGCGTGTCCATCTGGCCATTCCGAAACCCAGTGTATTTATCAAGGAACAACAAAAGCCCAGCGCATCGGTCGTGCTCACCCTGCGCGGGGGGCGTCTGCTTGATGCTGCGCAGGTTTCCGCCATTGTGCACCTCATCTCCAGCAGCGTCCCCGACCTGTCCGCCAAACAGGTCTCCGTGATTGACCAGGATGGCACCTTGCTGAGCGCATCCGCCGATGACAGCGCACTGGGTCTGGATGCTAAACAGGTCAAGTATGTGCAGCAAATCGAGCAAAAATACATCCGGCGTATCGAAGACATTCTAACCCCCCTGTACGGCGCGCAGAATATCCGCGCACAGGTCACTGCAAACATCGATTTCTCGCGTACCGAACAGACTGCAGAAACCTATAAACCCAACCAGGACCCGGCTGACAGCAGCATACGCAGCCTGCAAAAAATTGAAACATTAAATGGCAGCGGCTTGAGCGCGAGCGGTGTGCCCGGCGCACTGAGCAACCAACCCCCCGCCCCTGCCACCGCACCCATTATTACGCCTGCAGGCACAGCCACCTCACCTGCCGGCAACGAAAAAATCGACAATCTGCACAAGGAATCCACGGTCAACTATGAAGTCGATCGCACCATCAGCCACACCATGCTACCCGTTGGCATGATCAAGCGCCTGTCCGTGGCCGTGGTTATCAATGATCGCAAGACGACCGATGCCAAGGGGAAGGTCACGAGCAGCCCGCTGACAACGGCAGAAACCGCACAGATTGATAGCCTGATCAAAGATGCGGTGGGCTTTGATCCTGCGCGCGGCGACAGTTTGAATATCCATAACGCGGCATTCAACGACGAAACCATCGTTACGGATGAATTACCGCTTTGGAAGCAGCCTGCGATGATAGAACTGGCCAAGCAAATCCTAAAATATCTGATCATCACGACCGTGATGCTGATCGTCGTGTTCGGCATTATCAAGCCGGCCTTCCGCCCACTGCAGCCCATACCGGTTAAAGAAGAACCAAGCGGATTACACGAAACTGCCGCTGAGAATAATGAAGCGCCCTTGTTCGATGCCGACGGCCATCAAATACCCACTCATCACGCGCAAGAAGCAGGCACAACAGACGCTGCCGGAAATTACATTCCGCCTATTGCGCCCTATGAACAAAATCTTAATATTGCAAGACAAATTGTTCAGCAAGACCCCCAAATCGCCGCCAGTGTAATCAAGAATTGGGTGAATGGCGATGAGTAAGGGGGTACAAAACAGCGCAATATTTCTGATGACACTGGGCGAAAATGAAGCTGCCGAAGTCCTCAAGCATCTTGGACCAAGAGAGGTACAAAAAATCAGTACGGCAATGGCGGAACTGGGCAATCTTAGCCGTGAAGAAATCACGCATGTATTCCATGACTTTTTGCTCGCGGCATCTGAAAAAACCACTGTTGGCATGAATTCAAACGAATATATACGCAGCATGCTGACCAAGGCACTCGGTGATGACAAGGCGGCAGGCTTGCTCGATCGCATCCTGCATAGCAGCGACACCAGCGGCATTGAAAGCTTAAAATGGATGGATCCAGGTGCCGTCGCGGAAATGATCAGCAACGAACACCCGCAAATTATCGCCACTATTTTGGTACATCTGGAACCCGATCAGGCTGCCAACATCATGAAGATGTTTACGGAACGAACACGCGGCGATGTCCTGCTGCGGATCACCACACTGGATAGCGTGCAACCTATCGCATTGCACGAATTGAATGACGTGCTGGGAAAACTCATGAGCGGCGGCAATAAAGGCCGGAAGAGTCTGAAGGGCGGCGTATCCACTGCGGCAGAAATACTGAACTTCATGGGCGGCACCATGGAAGCCGAAATAATGGATAAAATTCGCAGCGTTGATCCTGATCTGGCACAAAAAATTGAAGACAAAATGTTTGTCTTCGAAGATATTCTCAATGTCGATGACCGTGGCATACAACTGATACTGCGCGAGGTGCAATCCGAAGCGCTGATTGTCGCACTCAAAGGCGCCAGCGAGGAACTGCGAGAATTGATATTCAAGAATATGTCCTCACGTGCGGCCGAAATGATGCGGGAGGATCTCGAATCCAAGGGGCCGGTCAAGCTCAGTGAAGTCGAAGCCAATCAAAAGGAAATTTTGAAGATCGTCAAGCGCCTGTCCGAAGAAGGCCAGATCGCACTGGCAGGCAAGGGAGATGAGGATGGCTATGTCTGACAAACTCCCCCAATGGCCTGCGACGGAAATGATGACGCCCAAGGAACAACTCACCGCCTACCAGCGCTGGGAGCTGGCATCCTTTGATGCCATACCGGAAGCACCCCGCGCGACGGTCAATGTAACGCCGGTCCCGAGCAACACCGATGAATTGCAGCATATCCGGCAAAAAGCCCATGATGAAGGGCACACAGAAGGTTATCAGGCAGGTTATGCCGCCGGCATCCAGCTCGGCCAGGAAGAAGTGAACGGCATAGCGACCCTGCTGCAAAACCTGCAACTGTCACTCACCCAAATTGATGAAGAACTGGCTCAATCCCTGCTCGATTTATCGCTGGAAATTGCCCGAAAAATGGTCATCGAAGCCTTACAGGTAGACAGAAGCATCATCCTGAAAGTGGTGAGCGCAGCCATCGGCAACCTGCCACACTTCAACCACAACGCCCATCTGGTTCTCAATCCGGACGACGCGGCACTGGTGCAAAAGCAAATGGGCGAACAACTGGCACACGCTCAATGGAAAATTTTCGTCGATGGAAAAATTGAATCGGGTGGCTGTCGTGTCGAAACCGCCCACAGCCATATTGATGCGACCAATGCCGCACGCTGGCAGGCAATCGTGGATTCCATCGGGCAGGATAAATCATGGCTGATAACCTAGATCCCACGCTGACGAGCTGGCAAGACGACTTTCCGGATCTCGTTGCCCCGCTGGCAACGGATGACCTCACCCCACCCAGCCCCCACAGCCTGCGCTGGCAGGCCTATCTTGCAGAAGCCCGCGAACATATCGCCGACTGCAATCCCATACCCATCAGCGGGCACCTGACTAAAGTCACCGGTCTGATCATGGAGGCCGTCGGCCTGCAAATGCCCGTCGGCAGCACCTGCATGATATGTTTACCGAACACTACAGCGGATGCCGAAGTGGTCGGGTTTTCCGGTGAAAAACTATTTTTGATGCCGGAGAATGACGTTCACGGCTTGATACCCGGTGCACGCATCATGCCGATCGAACCGGTGCATATCATGAAACTGGCAGGCAATCGAAAGCCCCTGCGCCGCCGCCTTTCGGATTTGGCAAGACACCTGCCGGTCGGCGACAAACTGCTTGGCCGGGTACTCGACGGGGCGGGCAGACCGCTCGATCGACTAGGCCCCCTGCAGGATTTCGCGTCTGCTCCTCTGCAAAGCCGCCCCATCAACCCGCTGGATCGCGCCGTGATCGACACACCGCTGGATGTGGGTGTGCGGGCAATCAATAGCCTGCTCAGCGTCGGCCGGGGTCAGCGCATGGGGCTGTTTGCAGGCAGCGGCGTGGGCAAAAGCGTGCTGTTGGGCATGATGGCAAAATATACCGACGCTGATGTTACCGTAGTCGGACTCATAGGCGAACGCGGCCGCGAAGTGAAGGAATTCATCGACGACATTCTGGGGCCAGCTGGCATGGCGCGCTCCGTAGTAGTGGCAACGCCCGCCGACACCTCGCCCCTGATGCGTCTGCAAGGCACGGCCTACGCCACCACCATTGCCGAATATTTTCGCGACCAGGGCAAAAATGTGCTGCTAATCATGGATTCGTTAACCCGCTATGCCATGGCGCAACGTGAAATTGCTCTGGCCGTGGGCGAGCCACCGGCCACCAAAGGTTACCCGCCTTCCGTTTTTGCCAAACTGCCGCAACTGGTTGAACGGGCCGGCAACGGACTGGAGGGCAGCGGTTCAATCACCGCTTTTTATACCATCCTGGTGGAAGGAGACGATCAGCAGGATCCGATTGCGGACAGCGCACGCGCCATTTTGGACGGACACATCGTACTGTCACGCCGATTGGTGGAACAAGGTCACTACCCCGCTATCGACATCGAAGCGTCCATCAGCCGGGTGATGTCCAGACTGGTCACACCGCAACATGCCGCACTGGCGCAGCGTTTCAAACACATGTATTCCCATTACCAGCGCAGCCGTGATTTAATCAACGTAGGCGCTTATATCAGCGGCAGCGATCCGCTGCTTGACGAGTCCATCAGACTCTATCCGAGAATGGAACAATTTCTCCGTCAGGGCATGAATCAACGTGACAACTATGCTGACAGCATCGCACAACTGACCGCACTTTTTGAACCGATACACTAAGCGCCATGGGTAAAAAATTTCCATTGCAACCCCTGCTGAATCTAGCACAGGTTAAAAACGAGACGGCGACCACGCGACTGGGTCAGCTCAACGTCGCGCAACACAAAACACAAACGCAACTTGAGACCTTGCAACAATATCGGCGGGATTATCAGGAACGTCTGCAGCTGGCAACCCTGCAGGGCATTAATCCGGCCAGCCTGAGAAATTTTCAGCAATTCATCTACAAACTCGATTTGGCAATTTCCGAACAGATCAAGGCGTTGGAAAAATGTACCCTGGCAACACAGACCGGACGCCGCGACTTCATCAACGCACAGGTAAAACTAAAATCATTCGACACCCTGCAACACCGTCACTACTCAGCGCAATCACAACTGGAAGCAAAGCAGGAACAGAAGGAATCGGACGAACACACCAACCGTATGACAGCCTATAAAATAATAGATGCACAAAAGGAACAGGGTTAAATGGAATCTGCCGTCGATAACCGAATTGCAGGACAACGCCAGACCCAGTGCAAGCGTATAATATTGCCTACCAAAAGGGATTAATGACATGATCAATCAAGTGCTCAGCCTCACCCCCGTGCAGCGTAGCGAAGCCACACAGGTTTCAGACAAAGCCAGCGATCTTAAACAACCCGCCACCGGCTTTGTGCAGGTGCTGGCACGTCAAATGTCAGATCGGGGCGCTGCAGATTCAGCGCCCAAATCCCTCCACAAAAAGGCTGGCGATGCGAATAGTCTGGATGGAGCAGCCAATCCGGATCAGCCCATCGCCACAGCGCCAGCTAGCAACCCATTGGCTGATTTGTTGATCGTCAAAAAAGATACCGGGGTGAGTAGCGACAC